>DASRHP010000007.1 GCA_035650475.1 Candidatus Binataceae bacterium | reverse complement strand
GGCTGTCCGCCGTTGTCTAGCCCAGGTAAGGTTCTTCGCGTTGCGTCGAATTGAACAGCATGCTCCACCGCTTGTGCGGGCCCCCGTCAATTCCTTTGAGTTTTAACCTTGCGGCCGTAGTCCCCAGGCGGGGTACTTAATGCGTTAGCTGCGGCACTCAGGGGGTCAATACCCCGAACACCTAGTACCCATAGTTTACAGCGTGGACTACCAGGGTATCTAATCCTGTTTGCTCCCCACGCTTTCGCGTCTCAGCGTCAGCAACGATCCAGAGGGCCGCCTTCGCCGCCGGTGTTCCTCCTGATATCTACGCATTTCACCGCTACACCAGGAATTCCACCCTCCTCTATCGCGCTCTAGCCGGCTAGTTTCCGATGCACTTCCGAAGCTGAGCCTCGGGCTTTCACATCAGACTTGACCGACCGCCTACACGCCCTTTACGCCCAGTCAATCCGAACAACGCTTGCACCCTCCGTCTTACCGCGGCTGCTGGCACGGAGTTAGCCGGTGCTTCCTTTGAGGGTACCGTCAAAGGCCCGCTGGATATTAGCCAGCGCGCTTTTCTTTCCCTCCGACAGGGCTTTACGACCCGAAGGCCTTCATCACCCACGCGGCGTCGCTGCGTCAGAGTTTCCTCCATTGCGCAATATTCCTGACTGCTGCATCCCGTAGGACTCTGAGCCGTGTCTCAGTCCCAGTGTGGCTGACCATCCTCTCAGACCAGCTACCCGTCTTCGCCTTGGTAGGCCATTACCCCACCAACTAGCTGATAGGCCGCGGACCCCTCTCGAAGTGATAGCTTGCAGGAGCAGAGGCCACCTTTTACCCCGGACAGCGAACTGTCCGTGGTCTTATCCGGTATTAGCCCGTCTTTCGACGGGTTATCCCGATCTCCGAGGCAGGTTATCCACGTGTTACTCACCGTGCGCCGGTTTACTCGCCGAGTTGCCCCGACTTTCTCCCACGACTTGCATGTCTCAGGCACGCCGCCAGCGTTCGTTCTGAGCCAGGATCAAACTCTCCATAAAAGCTCAGTGTGTCATCCCAGATGCGGCGACGCGGCTAAGGCGTCGCAGCGGGATGGACCGACCGCAAATTCAAAGAAACCGGACGGGCTTGGATTTTCCGATCCCCGCCGCCCGATTAAAGGCATGCACTACTATTCAGTTTTCAAAGACCGGCGCCCTTTAGGGGCAAACGTGAAGGTTACCGCGCGTCCCGGCGCAAGTCAATCGCGCCGAGCCTTGGTCGGAAGATTTCCTCAACAACCCGACTTCGAGCCGCGCTGACGCACCTTCAGCGCGTCCTCACCGCGGCCATACAATACGCCGCGCCGAGCGCTCCCGCCAGCCCCGCCACCACGAACATCGGACCGTAGCCCCAGCGTGTCGCGACCAGCCCGAGCAGGTACGGAGCCACCATCGCGGCGAAGTCGAACAGCGACGTGTAGATCGTCGAGCTGCGCCCGAAAGCCGCCGGGGGCGTGTGCGCGATAACCAGCGCGCTAAGCGCTGGATACGTGTAGGCGTGGCCGAGCCCGCCGAGCACGGCGGCGCCGAGCAGCGCGCCACCGCGACCCGTGAGCGCGAGCAACGCGATTCCGAACGCGAGCAGTCCGAGCGAGGGCGGCACGATACGTTCGACGCCGACGCGGTCCATCAGCCGCCCGCCCAACAGTCGTACCGCCACCGCGATCGCGCTGTACACCGCAAAGTACCATCCGACGTGCGCGATTCCGCGCTGATACGCGAAGGGCGCGACGAAGTTGTTGCGCGGCGAGATCGCGATCGAAAAGGTGAACGCCACCAGCCATAGCGGAAGCAGATCGGGATCGAGCAGCAGCGCTCGATAGCCGGTCCGCTCGCCGCCCTCGCACTGCTGCGCAACGCCGAAGGGCCGGTCGTCGTTAAGCATCGCGATCGCGGCCGCCGCGCCCAGACATAATGCGCTTGCGGCGTAGAAGAACAGCGCAAAGCCGAACCGCTTCATCAGCGCCTCGCCCACCAGTGGGCCAAACGCCGCCGGCCCGATCCCGCACAGGCTGAAGAGCGCCATCCCCTCGCCGCGCCGCCCCTGCGGCAGAATATCGAAGACCATCGCGAACAGCGCGACGCGCGCGGTTCCGTCCACCGCCCCATGCAGCAGGCGCACGGCATAGATCGGCCAGCCCAGCGCATGCACCGGGACGTAGAGCGCTATCGCCACGGCCTCGAGCAGCACTGACCACAGCGCGGTCCAGCGTCGCCCGCGCCAATCGATGAGCGCGCCGACGCCGGGCCGCACGCCGAGCGCGGCGAGCGAGCCCACGCCCGCAAGCGCGCCGATAATCGCCGCACCACCGCCCAGCCGCACTATGAAGACCGGGAAAAATACGAACAGATTAGTGGCAAGGCTGAGGGCGGCAGAAGCCGCGAACACCAGCCAGAAGTCGCGCTGATAGCCATCGCGGGGGGCGATCGGCGCCGGCGCGGAGAGCGCCACGCCTCGCTTCGCGCCGGGCCCGGGCGCTCCGCTCATCGATTATGCCCGAGCGCACCGCGCAACAGCACGTCAGCCTGCGGCGACGCGCCGCCAGCCTGCGCGCCTTCCGCGGTGATCGTCGCCCCGGTCGGGCTGAAATTGCGCGGCAGCTTAAGCGCGACCATCGCGCCGCCGTCGGCGGCCGTGCGAAACTCGCCCGCCCGCCTAAGCGCGCCGCGTGCGCCCCGCCACCACAGCACGAGTGTCCCGTCACGCGCCGGGCGTTGCAGGCCAACGACCTGGAGCACCGCGCGCCCCTCTTTCAGGCTGAAGGCGAGCAGCGCGCGTGGGTGCGGCGCGCCGGCAGCCCGTTGGACGCCGCGCCCGGCGCCGCCATGCGGCGCATCGGTGGCGGCCGCGGGAGCGCCGCTTGCCGGCGGCGCTTCCGCAAGCCGCGCCGGGGAGGCCTCGCCGCCTTCGGCCGCGTCCGTCGCGGCCGGCGCCGGCGCCGCAGCGGCGCCGGCCGAAACGTCATCCGCGCCATGCGCCGGTATCAGCCGGATCGTCGCGGCGTCCGGCGCGAGCAGGACCGCGCGCAGGGTTTCCGCGGCACCAAGCTCGCGTCGCGCGGCGGCCAATCGCGCGCGTTGAGCGCCGATCTGCGCCTCCAGCTTGTGGACCTTCAGCGTAAGCGCCTTGAGCCGCGTGCGGAGCCGATTGGCGCGATGGGTCGCCTGGGTGGAAAATTCGAAGGCCACGATCACGCAGGCGAGCGCCAGCGAGAGCACCATACCCGCCAGTGCGCGCCACAGCGCCGCCGCCTCGCGCGGGCGCGCGGCGTCAGTCGTCGCCCCCTCCGAGGCGGCCCCCGCAGGCTGCGGAGGGGTGGGCTGCCCGGCGGCCGCGGCCTCGAATGGCTGCTTGATCTGTTCGTGGGTCATCGTGGCGCCGGAAGCGACTTTATTATCAACCGCCCTTTCGGCTAAAGATATAGCGTCGTCCGATGCGTAAGATTCAGGATCTCCACGTCGTTTCCACCCAGGCGTTAGTCGCGCCACGGGTACTCAAGCAAGAGTTGCCGGTCACTGAGGCGATCGCCGACACGGTGGTCGAGGCCCGCCAGACCATCCGGCGCATCCTGCGCGGCGAGGACCGCCGCCTGCTCTGTGTCGTCGGCCCCTGCTCGATCCATGACCCCGTCGCCGCGCTTGACTACGCGCAGCGCCTGGCGCGCCTGCGCGCGCGCCTGATTGACCGGATGGTCATCCTGATGCGGGTGTACTTCGAGAAACCGCGCACCACGGTCGGATGGAAGGGGATGATCAACGACCCTCACATGGACGATTCATGCGACATGCGCGAAGGGCTGGTCCGTGCGCGCCGCCTGCTGCTCGAGATTAACGGGCTCGGATTACCCGCGGGCACCGAGATGCTCGACCCGATAACGCCGCAGTACATCGCTGACCTCGTCTCGTGGGCGGCGATCGGCGCGCGCACCACCGAATCGCAGACCCATCGCGAGATGGCGAGCGGGCTGTCGATGCCGGTCGGGTTCAAGAACAGCACCGAGGGCAACCTGCAGGTCGCGGTCAACGCGATCGAATCGGCGCGCCGCCCCCACTCCTTCCTCGGCATCACCCAGGACGGAGTCACCGCGATCGTACGCACCAGCGGCAACCCGGATACCCACGTGGTGCTGCGCGGCGGACGCACGCCCAACTACGACGCGGCCAGCATCGAGGAGTGCGGGCGGATGCTGGTCAAGGCGGGGCTGGAGCCGCGCGTGATGGTGGATTGTTCGCACGCGCAAACCAACAAGGACTACCGCAAACAGCCCGCGGTGCTCGCCGCGCTGTGCGACCAGATCCGCGCGGGCAGCCGGGCGATCATGGGCGTGATGCTCGAGAGTAACATCAATGCCGGCAACCAACCCCTGCTCGCCGACCGCTCCGCGCTCAAGTACGGCGTCTCGATAACCGACCCTTGCATCGATTGGCCCAGTACCGAGCGATGCCTGCTCGAAGCGGCCGACGCTCTGGCTCCGACTCAAGCCGAGGGCGCCGCAGTCGCGCAAAGCTAGCCCAGGCTCCGGAGGCCGGACGAACCCGGAAGACGGCTCCACCGGCGCGCCCGACCGGCGGTCAGGAAGTCGTCGCATGGCGACACGCGGAGGCGGACGGGGCGGGTGACGCCGATATCCGACGATAGTCTGATAGGTCAGCGCTCGATTTCACCGGCGCCGGACCTGCCGCCGAGCGAACGACCAGGAGCAGTTCCAGCCCGCACTAAACGTCAGCGTTACGCCTTCGACTGGCGCGGGCTGTCCGCCTTTGCAATCTACTTCGCGCTCGCGTTCCTGTTTTTCGGCCGCGGCGTTGTCGGGCGGTTCTCAACCGCCTACATCGGCAAAGGCGTCGACCCGCAGCTGCAGATGTGGCTGATGGCGTGGTGGCCGCACGCGCTCCGTCACGGGCTCAATCCCTTTTATACGTATGCTGTATGGGCGCCGCGGGGAGTCAACCTCACATGGGCCACGGGAATGCCGCTTCTCAGCTTCGCTGTCTTTCCGATTGTCGGCGTGTTCGGACCTGTACCAGTCTACAATGCTTTATGTCTGCTCGCCGTTACGATCTGCTCCTGGTGTGCATTCATTCTTTGCCGCTACCTAACCGGTGAATACTGGCCGTCGTTAGTTGGAGGCTATGTATTCGGCTTCTCTGCGTACATGCTTGGCCACACTTCCGGGCATCTTTTTCTGATCGCAGTGTTTATTGTTCCGTTGTTCGCATTGCTTGTGATTCGCGGCGCCCGGATGGAAATCTCGCGCTCTAGGTTCGTTGCCGGTCTCGTGCTGCTGCTGGCTGCGCAGTTCCTCATCTTTGTTGAAGTGTTCGCAACGATGACCTTATTCGCGGGCATTGGTCTGACGACAATGCTGATGTTTGGCTCCTCTGCGCAGAAAGAACGCACCGCGAGCATTCTACCTGCGATCATGCTCAGTTATGCCATCACGGCCGTACTTGTAAGCCCATATCTATACGGGATGATCTCGTTGGGCTACGAAGCGGGCCCCTTGCACCCGTCGCTGCCGTTCTCGATAGATTTGCTCAACCTGATTATCCCAACGCCTACGATGGAGCCTGGGCGACTGTCGATGCCCGGGGCGATAAACAGAAAGTTCCTCGGCGACATATCCGAGACCGGCGGCTACATTGGGCTTCCTTTGATCCTTGTTGTGATCTCCTTTGCTCGCAGCAATTGGCAAGAACGCTGGGCACGCGGGTTGGTTCTCTTCTTCCTTGCGGCCGTGCTTCTTTCGTTAGGTCCCTTTTTGCTTGTTGCGGGGCATGTGTATTTCCCATTGCTCTCGGGAGTGCTTTTGGCATCCATTCCAGTGATCGACAAGGCTTTGCCGGCGCGTTTTATGCTGTACTCGTTTCTCGCGCTGGCCATCATGGCAGCTAAATGGTTAAGCAACAGCAGAACACGGCGCATGCTACGGATCCTCTTCGGTGTAGTCATAATGCTTTCCGTGCTACCAAACTTGTCGGCATCGTTCTGGAATACAGCCACCAACGTGCCCGCATTTTTCCGCGACGCACTGTACAGAAAATTTCTCTTTCAGAGCGAGATAATTGCCATACTTCCATATAGCTACAACGGTAACGGCACTTTCTGGCAACTTCAGAGCGACTGGTACTTCCGTCTGGCGGACGGCTACGCGACGATGCCACCTATCGGCTTTCGCCGCTGGCCTGCCGTCCGAGCCTTCCTCCGCGTCGATAGTGTGGCACTGCCGGCGGCCGGTGAGCAGCTCCGCGCATTCATGGGCGCCCATCAGGTGAGCGCAGTCCTCGTCGACGACCGCGAGGAAGACGTATGGCGCCCGCTGCTGGCCACACTTGGGGTGATGCCAGTGCGCGCCGGCGGCATCACGCTTTACCGGATGTCCCCGGCAGAGCTGGCGCCATGGAAGAACTCAACGGCGCTCGAGATGGAGACGCGCGCCAGCCGCGCGCGCTTCGCCGCACTGGTGCTTGGAACCGAGGCGTTGATGCGTTCCGGAGGCGACCTATCCGCCCTAACTCCGGCAGACGCGCTGAAAGCAGCCCCGCTGCCGGCGGGATGGGTTATGGTCCCGCCGAAGCGCCAGCCGCCGTACGAGGAAGGCGGGCTTAATCTTCCGCGCCGTGCGCCCGACCCGCATCTGTTTGCCGGGATGTGGCTCAAGGGCGAGCGCGACGGACGAATCGAGGTCGGTGTCGTCGGCTGGTACCCTGCGCTGCGCGGCGTCCTCGACGAGTATCGCGCCGCGGCGGTCGACTTCAGTCCGCACGAGGTTGCCGAGGCTCGCGCCGGCGGCGACGACGACCGGCGCGGCAGGCTGGTTATCACCTTCACGGCCGCAGGGCTGGGACGAACAGTGGAAATCGCGCGAGCTGCCGTTGCAGGTAAGTGACGACGCCGACGTGCGGCGCCCAGCTCAAGCTTATCGCGTGCGGACCTCGACCAGGCGCAGCCGCCGCCGGATGAGCGTAAAGCAATTGGTGAGCTCCGTCAGCCGCGTCGGCGCGAGGAGATCCTTACCGCCGAGCACCAGCGCCCGCTGGCGCATCCCGCACACCTCGTCGGCAACGTCGGCGCGAGCGCGCTCCCCCGGCGGCAGATAGTAGCGCACGACGTTCACCGCGTAGCCCGGCGCCACCGCGATCCTGCCGTCGGGCCCGGCTTCGGCGAGCGCAATCGCGGTGGCGGCGCGCCACTGCGGAAATTGCGGCTTGCGAAAGTCGCGGCGGACGTGATCGAGTGACAGCGCCAGAACGAGCACGATCAGGATGATTTGTATGCGGGCGTCGTCGATTAGCGCCAGGCCGACCGCCGCCAGGACCAGAAAAGCAACCACGCTGGCGATCACGTAGCGCGTCTCCTCGAGCGGCGTGATTGTGTAAGAGACCGCCATCATCAGTATCGGCGGTACCGCCGTCCAGCAGAGCAGGAACGCGAGTGCCGCTCCGCCCTCCTCACGCGCCATCCGCCACGCCGCGTAAATCGTGAGCGGCGCAAAGAGCAGGAAGGGTGCCTTGCCCGACGCGCGCCGCATCAACTGGAGCGGCCACCATGGCGGCCGCGCGCGCGCCCAGGCGAGCGCTCCCGCGCGCAGCGCGCCCATCGCCGTGCGCCCGGCAGCCCCTGTGAATGGCGCGAGCAGCGCGAGCCCGGCCGCGAGCGCCAATGCCGGCGCCGCCAGATGCAGTGCCCGGGCTGGGCCCCGGCGGCGCATCGCGGCCCATCCGAGCCACACCACTTCGCCGGCGATCAGCAGTGCGGCGGTAAAATTGGCCGCGATCGCGAGCCCGCTGAACAGCGCCGTTGCTGCGAGGCTCGCGGCGCGGGTAACCGGTCTTAGGCAGTCGGCCTGCGCGCGAACGAAGCAGGCCAACTGCGCCAATTCCATCGCCAGCACCAACGGATACATGCGCGCGGTGCGCGACTCGGTGACGAGAACAAGATTGACCGCAACCAGCAGCGCGGCAAGCGCGCCGGTGCGGACGGCGTGCTCCGCCTGGCGCGGGCCGCCCAGCACGGTCATCACCGCGCGCGCGGCGGCGAACGCGAGCACGATCGCGGCCACGCCGAGAAGCGCCGACAGCGCGCGCATCGCGGCCACGCCGTCGCCGAACAGCCGAATCCATCCGTGCAATGTCAGGTCGTAGAAGGCGAGCTTGCCGGCATCGAGCGCGGACTGGCGCGCGGCTACAGCGCCGACGTCGGGCGCCGCAGCGGCCGCCCACGCCGCGGCCTCATCGGCGCTGAGGTCGGCCGCGCCCAGGCGCCAGCTTCGCAGCGCCGCGCCGAGGATCAGCGCCAGGCCAAGCAGCGCCACCGCGGCGCGCCGGCGGTCATAAATCAGCGTACGCGCACCTCCACCTTGTGCAGGACCGCGACGGTGTGCGGATAGCAGGCTTCCAGCCTGGCGATCTGCTGCGGCGGATACAGCCCGCGTCCGCCCAGGATGAGGACTCGCGCCGAGCCGCAGTCGCCCTGCACACCGACCACGTCGGCGCGCCGCGCGGGCGGAACGTAGTAGCGCACAACGTTTACAACGAAGGCGGGGAAGGCTGCGATGCGCGCGCCTTGCGGCACCTGCCGCTCGGCCAGCGCCGCCGCCGCGCCCCATGCGGCCTCGCGCGGATGGCGCTGCGACCGATGCAACGCGCGCAGGGACAGGAAAATCAGCAAAGCAGCGACCGCGGCTCGCAGCGCCGGCGGCCGTATCGAGGCAGCGCCGAGTCCGGCCAAGGCGAACATCGCCACGAACGAGATAATCACGTAGCGCGGAAATTCCAACGGCCGGATCAGGTAGGTCACCGCCATCACCGCGGCCAGCGGCCCCACCATCCAGAGGCCGAGGAAGCCGCAGGCAAGGCGCTCCGCCGGCCAGTTCCAAAGCATGCCCAAAGCTCCGAGGAGCACAAAAATCCAAAACAGCCGATGGCTGCCCGCAGCGCCGCGCAGGGTCGTGTAGGGCCACGAAATCGGCTGTCGCCTGAGCCAGTCGATCGCGCCCGCGTGCACCGCGGCGGCGGAAGAGGCGACCGCATCCGGCATCATCGGTGCGAGCAACAAAAGTCCCGCGGCAAGCGCCGCCGCCGGACCCAAGATCGCAAGCCCGCCCGCGCGCGCGCCCGTCGATCTGACGGCTAGCAGAGCCACAAGCCACAGCCCCTCGGCGACGAGCAGAAAGCTCGCGGTGAAATTGGCGGCGATCATCGCGGCAGTGCAGAGCGCGACGCCGACATAATTGCCGAGTCCGCCGCGGCGCTGCGCGCGGACGAAAAACAGGATCTCCAACAGCTCCGCCACCATCACCAGCGGATACATCCGTACCGCGCGATCGGCCGTCACCATCCCGGCGTTGGTCGCGTAAAGCACGGCGGCGAAGGCTGCCGCAAGGAGGGCGAGATCCCCCGTAGGCCCCCTTTCCCCGTGTTCAGCCCACGCATCACTCGCCTTCGGCGCCGCCCGCGCGGCGGCCGGAGCGCGGGAGGGATCTTCGGCGAACGAGAGCACCACTTCGCGCACGGCAGCGAAGACCAGGACAATCGCGAGCGTGCCAAGCGTCGCCGACATCGCACGCATCGCGAACGTCCCATCGCCGAAAACCGCGATCCATCCGTGTAGCAGGATGTCGTACAGCGCGAGCTTGCCCGGGTCGAGGTTGTGTTCGGTTTCGACTACCGCGCGCAGCTCGGGTGCTGACGCCGCCGCCCACGAGGCGCCATCGTCCGCGCCGAGATCGCCGTGCGCCAGCCGGTAAAAACGCAGAGACGCGCCGAGCACCAACGCGAGCGCCAGCAACGCGAGCGCCTCGCGGCGCGGCGTAAACACGCTTGCCATTCGTCCGCCAAACGGCCGTCCGAAGGTCATCCCCCGGCTTTCTCCCGGAGCCAGTCGAAATGCCTCGGCACCGCCGGAATCAGGCACAGGCCGGCGTGACTCCACGCCGCCGTGGCGCGCCATCGGCGGGCTGAAGGGATAAGTGTCGTGCGCGCTTCGCTGCGCTGGCGCATCGCGCTTCAGCCCTGGCGGCGTCCCGCGTGCAGCTTCTCGCTGATCAGCAGCGCGTTGAGCGCGGCGCTCGGACGCACCGGGTAGATGTCGGGACGTTCGAGGTCCTTGTAACGCGGCTCCAGGTGGGCAAACGATTCCAGAAAGCGCTCGCGGCTGTCGCTCAACGTGGGCCGCGGCGCCATCCGCCTGCCGTCGGCGAACACGCGTTCGAGCAGCGGCTGCACCGTGGCCGGCGACGGACGGAACTCGCGCGCAGCACTGGCCGGGCTCTCCTCGAAAAGCCCGATCAGATCGGCGTAGAAGCCGCCGGTGGCGTTGCAGGCGCGAAAGACCTGCTTGCGCCCGGGCAGCGTGACTTTCTCGGTCGAAGTCTTCATCCGCGGCTCGCCGCGATACTCGACCAGCTTGTAGGCGACATCGAGCGCCGGCGCGTCCGCACTGACCACCATCGCGGTGCCGACGCCGAAGGCGTCGATGGGCGCACCGCCGCGGACCAGTTCGGCGATCCGATATTCGTCGAGATTGCCGCTGGCGAAGATCGGAACTTCGGCGAGTCCCCGCTGGTCGAGGATACGCCGGGCGCGGCGGCTGAGCTGAAGCAGGTCGCCGCTGTCGAGTCGGATGCCCTGGAGCTTGGCGCCCGCCTGGCGCAGCTCGAGCGCAACCGCGGCGGCGTTTTCGACTCCGCGCAGGGTGTCGTAGGTATCGACCAGCAACGTGCTCAGGCGCGGAAACACCTTGACATAGCTGTCGAAGGCCTCGCGTTCCTGCTCGTGCGCCATCACGTAGCTGTGCGCCATCGTGCCGTACAGCGGGATCCCATAGCGCCGCCCGGCGAGCACGTTGGAGGTGCCGGCGAAGCCGGCAAGATAGCTGGCGCGCGCGGCAACCAGCCCGGCGTCGGCGCCTTGGCTGCGGCGCAGGCCGAAGTCGATAAGCCGCCGGCCGCCGGCCGCCGCCAGGCTGCGCGCCGCCTTGCTCGCGATGAGCGAGGCGAGGCCGACCTGATTGAGCACCAACGTCTCGAGCAGCTGGGCCTCGATAAGTGGCGCGCGGATTTCGACGATCGGCGCCGGGGCGAAGAAGATGGTGCCCTCGGGCATCGCCCATACCTCGCCCGTGAAGCGCAGGTTGCCGAGGAAGCCCAAAAACTCCGGGCTGAACAGGCGCAGCGAGTCGAGGAACTCCAGCGCCGCGGCGTCGAAGTGAAATTCCTCGAGCGCCTCGAGCAAACGCTCGAGACCCGCCGCCACCAGGAAGCCGCGGCGGGGCGGCAGCCGACGGGCGAACATGCTGAAGCAGGCGTTGTCGTTGTAGCCGCTGGCGAAGTACGCGGCTGCCATCGTGAGCTGGTAGAAGTCCGTCAGCAGCGGGACTTCGCCCGGGTCGAAGCGCAGGTCAATAGGCATCGAAGCAACTTTCCGCAGCTGGCTGGGACATCGGGATCGGGTCGCGTCGGCGCTACGCCTGCCGCTTGCCGAAGCATTCCTATTCCGCCATCGGAGCGAGGTCAAATGCCCCGCTCAGCGCGGGGGTGTGGGCGGCGTCGGCGGCGGGGGCGCGGGCGGCGGCGCGGGCGCGACCTGCACCACGCGGCCCTCGTCGGAGCGGCGCTCGCGCAGGATGTCGGACATCTCGCGCAGCCGGCGGCTGACCAGGTAATTGATCGTCCCCGGCTCGTCGAGCGCGCCGGCGCGCACGCCGGTGAGGATTTCGATTCCCTCGTCGATGGTGCCGACCGCATAGATATGGAAGCGGCCGCGCGCGACCGCCTCGACCGTCTCCTGATCCAGCATCAGGTTGGCCAGGTTGCTGCGCGGGATTAGCACGCCCTGGGTGCCGGTCAGCCCGATCGCCTTGCACACGCGGTAGAAGCCTTCGATCTTCTCGTTGACGCCGCCGATCGCCTGCACGGTGCCGTACTGATCAACCGAGCCGGTGACCGCGAGGTCCTGACGCAGCGGCACCCCGCTGAGCGCCGAGAGCAACGCGTAGAGCTCAGTTGAGCTTGCGCTGTCGCCGTCGATGCCGGAGTAGGATTGCTCAAACGCGATGCTCGCGGTCATCGCGGCGGGCAGCTGCTGGCCGTAGCGATGGCGGAAGAAGCCGCTGAGGATCATCACGCCCTTGTCGTGGGTCGAGCCCGAAAGCCGCGCTTCGCGCTCGATATTGATCACGCCGGCCTGTCCCAGCGCAACGGTTACGGTGACCCGTGAGGGACGGCCGAAGCTGTAGCCGCCGGCGTCGAGCACCGCCAGCCCGTTGATCTGGCCCATCTGGCGGCCGTCGAGATGGACGATGAGCGTGCCCTCAGCGATAAGCCTGCGGATCTCCTCCTCGATAAAGTTGAGGCGCAGCACGCGCTCAGCCAGCGCCTTGTCGACGTGGCTCGCCTCGACCCGGGCGGCGCTGGCGGCGCGCGCGTAATAGGCCGCCTCGCGCGCAAGGTCGTCGATCGGCTCCATCATGCTGAGCAGACGGGTGCGATCGCCCGCCTCGCGCATCCCGAATTCCACGATCCGCGCCAGCGCGCCGCCGTCGAAGCCGGGCAGCCCCTCGGTCGCCGCCAGCGCCGCGACGCGCGCGGCGTAATGGCGTGCACCGGCGGCGTCGGCCGCGACTACCGGCCGCAGTTCGGCCTTGACCTTGAACAGCTCGACGAACTCGGGGTCGTAAAAGTAGAGCAGGCTGTAGAGGAAGGGGCTTCCGGTGACGACCACCTTGGCCGCGATCTCGAGCGGCTCGGGCTTCAACCCGCTAACCATGAAGAATGGAAACGGCTCGAAGGTCTCCAGTGTCATGCGTCCGGTCTTGAGCGTGCGCTTGAGCATCTTCCACACCCCTGGCTCGACGATCGCGTCGTCGAGGTCGAGGACCAGGAAGCCGCCGTGCGCCTTGGCCAGCGAGCCGCCGATGATGCGGGTGAAGTTGGTCGCGCTGTGGCCGAGCGGATCGACCCAACGCTCGATCGTGCCAAACAGGTTGCGATAGGTCGGGGCGTCCTCGACCACCACCGGGGCGCCGCTGCGCCCGGCGTTGTCGACCAGCACGTTGACCTCGTACTCGGACAGACGCGCACGCTCGCCCCGGCGGACCGGCGGCCCGCCCTCGGCCGGCTCGGCCATCTCACGGAGGCGCTCGAGGTGGCCCAGTATGTGCTCGACCACCTGATCGAGATAGGCGGCGACCGCCGGGTTATCGAAGCGCGCCTTGAGTGCGGCGACCGCGGGCGCGATCAGGCGCGCGGCGAAGGCGCGCTCGATCTGGCGAATCTCGTCGATCAACTCGCGCATCAGTTCCTGTTGGCGCACGGTGAGCGTGATCAGCTGGTCGCTCAGCTCGGCCTGCGCCCTGGCCAGCCGCTCGCGCTCCTCGTCGGGCAGCTCCTGCATCTTGCGCGCCAGCTCCTCGGGCGACTCGGGCATCCGGCCGCCGATGAGCGGGATGAATATGACCTGGCCGGTGGGCGCGCCCTGGATCACGAAGCCGCGCTGGCGCGCGCTGGCTTCGAGCTGGTTGATCAGTTCCTGGGCGCGCTGGTTGTACTTCTCGCGCAGCGCTTTGCGTTCCTGGTCGAAGTCCTCGCGCCGAAAGGCCTTGGGCAGCTGCTCGATGACGAAACTGAGCAGCTCGCGCATTCCTTCGCGCAGCTCGGCGCCCTGCCCGGCGCGCAGGTAGATCGCGGTCGGCGACTCCGGATTGCGAAAGTTGTTGACGTACACCCAGTCGCCCGGCGTCGGCATCGCCGCCGCCCGCTTGCTGAGCAGGCGGATGATCGCGTCGCGCTCGCGCCGCGTTCTGAGCCGGCTGACGAACACGTTGTAGCCGGGGGCGTCGATTCCAATCGCCATCCGCACCGCGTCGAGTGCGCGGTCCTGGCCCAGCAGCTCGTGGGCGTCCGGGCCGGCGGCCGCGCGCATCAGCTCATCCGCCGACAGCGGCGAAGGCGCGCGCAAGTCAGCGGCGCTGAGCTCGGCGGCCGGCGGCGCCGGCGCCAATGGCGGCCGCGCCGCCGCTCCCGAGTCGGTTCTGCGATCGTCGCCCTCTGCCATCGCGCCTTCCTTTCCCGCGGTCACTCGATCTTGATCCGGCGCGCCTGCGCCTTGGGCACGCGGATCGTCAGCACGCCGTGCGCCCAGCGCGCTCTGATATGCTCGCTGTCGACCGGGTGCGCGAAGGTCAACCGATGCTCGACGGGCGGCAGCGCGCCGGCCGGCACCCGCACCACCAGCTTGGAACCGCTGATCTCGACCGCCAGCGTGCGCGGGTCTGGGACCTCGACGGCAATCCGGACCTCGTAATGATTGCCGCAATCGACCACCATCGCGGGCTCGCCCGCAGCGGCGAATTCTCCCCGCCAGCGGCCCAACAACTCGTCGAACAGCTCATCGCAGGCGCGTTCGAAATCGCGCAGCGCGATCGCCCCGGAGCGCTTCTGATTGGCCACGGCGCCTTGCCCTCAAGACGATTGTAGTGCGTATCGATGCGCCGAATCTATCCTGCCCGCACTTGCGAAGCAGCGGGCGGCGGGCGTATCTTTCGGCTCTGTGCCGCTACTGGGCAAAATTCTTCTCGCCACCGACTTCTCGGACGACTCGGTCAACGCGCGGCGCTACGCCGAGGAACTGGCGCGCAAGTTCTCCTCCGAGGTCATTGTGCTGCACGTGGACCAGCCGCTGGCCCCGGTAATGGTGAGCGAGCTGGGCCCGGCCTTCGACGTCGGCGCGATGAACCAGATCGCCGAAGAGCAGCGCCTGGCCGCCCAGCGCGAGCTCGACCGGATTGTAACCCAGCTGCGGGACGCCGGGATCAAGGCGCGCAGCCTCTTGCGCGTCGGCGCGCCCTTCGTCGAGATCATTCACGCCGCGCAGAGCGAAGCTGTCGATCTGATCGTGATGGGCACGCATGGGCGCAGCGGGCTGGCCCATGTCCTGCTCGGCAGCGTCGCCGAGCGCGTCGTGCAGAAGGCCGGATGCGCGGTGCTCACGGTGCGCCATCCCGATCGCCGCTTCCGCCATCCGCTGGAAAAACAGGGCTAGCGCCGGCGCGCGCTCAGGCCGCGCGGCGCAGCACGATCAGCGCACGCGCATAGATCGGCACCGTTTCGCCCGCCGAGTAAACCGGCCCGTCGCCGGCGGGGAGCGGCTCCCCGGTATCGAGAATCCGGCTCCACTTTTTTCCCCAGTCGAGCGCGGGAAGACGAAAGGCAAGCTGCTCGTAGTGCGCGTTGAACATGATGAAGAAGCAGTCGTCCACCGCGCGCTTGGCCACCACGTGCTGACGCGCGGAGACGCCGCCGCCCAGCCATACCGCAAGCGACTTGGCGAATCCGTTCCGCCAGTCCTCCTCCGACATCTCCTTGCCATCGGGCTTGAACCATTCGATCCCGCAGGGGCGGGAGTCCGCGACGCCTCGCTCGCTTAGCCAGTCGGCCTGCCTGAACAGCGGGTGGCGCTTGCGCAACGCGATCAGGTAGCGGGTGAATTCCAACATCTCGCGCTCGGCGTGCTCCCAATCGAACCAGGAGATTTCGTTGTCCTGACAATAGGCATTGTTGTTGCCGCGCTGGGTGCGGCCAATCTCGTCGCCGCCGAGCAGCATCGGCACGCCCTGCGAGAGCAATAGCGTGGCAAGGAAGTTGCGCTTCTGGCGCTTGCGGGTGAAAGTGACTATCGGATCCTCGGTCGGCCCCTCCGCGCCGCAGTTCCACGAACGGTTATTGCTCTCGCCGTCGCGGTTGTCCTCGCCGTTGGCTTCGTTGTGCTTCTCGCGGTACGAGACCAGGTCGTTGAGCGTGAAGCCGTCGTGCGAGGTAATGAAGTTGATACTGGCGTGGGGGCGACGCCGGGTCGCCCTGTAGAGGTCGGCGCTGCCGGTGAAGCGCGCCGCCAGTTCGGCCAGGGTCTGGTCGGTGCCGCGCCAGTACTCGCGCACGGTGTCGCGGTATCTGCCGTTGAGCTCGCTGAACGGAGGCGGAAAGTTGCCCGCCTGATAGCCACCCTCGCCGAGGTCCCACGGCTCGGCGATCAGCTTCACCCGGCAGAGCACGGGATCCTGCTGGATCGCGCTCAGCAAGGGCGCGAAGCGATCGAAGGTCTGGCCGTCGCGCGCGAGCGTCACCGCGAGGTCGAACCGGAAGCCGTCCACGCGCATCTCCGTCACCCAGTAACGCAGGCTGTCCATGATCAGCTGGAGAACCCGCGGGTGGCGCGTGTTGAGCGTGTTGCCGCACCCCGTGAAGTCGAGGCAGTAGCGGCGATTTTCGGGGTTGAGCCGATAGTAACTTGCGTTATCTATTCCGCGAAAGCATAGCGTGGGGCCGAGATGGTTTCCCTCGCCGGTATGATTGTACACGACGTCAAGGATTACCTCGATCCCCGCCGCGTGCAGCGCTTTTACCATCCGCTTGAATTCGGTCACCTGCGCGCCGGTGCTCTTGTCCGCTGCAAAGCGCAGGTCGGGAGCAAAATAGCCAACCGAGTTGTAGCCCCAGTAGTCAGTCAGGCCGAGCTCGCCGAGATGTTTGGCGGCGGCCGACTGATGCACAGGCATCAGTTCGATCGCCGTGATGCCGAGCGCGCGCAGATGCTGGATGAGCGGCGCCGACGCAAGGCCGGTGTAGGTGCCGCGCAGCTCGGGCGGGACCTCGGGATGGCGCGCGGTCAGCCCCTTGACGTGCGCCTCGTAGAGGATCGTCTCGCTCCAGGGGATGTGCGGGGGCCGATCGCCTTCCCAGTCGAATCCGGGATCGACGACCACGCTCTTGGCCATCACCGCGGCGTCGTCGCGCTGGTCCCTGGCTCGATCGGCGTCGGGGTCGCCAACCGGGTAGCCGAACAGCGCGTCGTCGAGCGGAATCGGACGGTCGATCGCGCGCGCGTAAGGGTCAAGCAGCAGTTTGGCCGGGTTGAAGCGATGGCCGCTCTGTGGGTCGTACGGGCCGTGCACGCGGTAGCCGTAGCGCTGGCCGGGCGCGACACCCGCGATATAGATATGCCAGGCGCCGTCGGTCTGCTCGGAAAGCGCGATTCGGGCACGCTCCTGGTTGCCGCCGACGTCGTCGAACAGGCAAAGCTCCACCCCGACGGCGTTTTCGGAAAAGAGCGCGAAGTTGACGCCCGCGCCATCCCAGGTGGCGCCAAGTGGATAGGGAGCGCCTGGCCGGGTATCCATTTCAACCTCGAACCAATCGCCGAGCGCGCGGCCGCGCGGCCGCACCCACCCGACATTCCATCATCGCGGGCGCGCGAATGATCTTGCAAGCGCGCAAGGGCCGCAAGTGCGCGTGCGAACTGACACCGTAAGAGACATGCGCGCGCGGCTCGTTGGCGCTGATAGGGGCACCTACTGATGCGCGTCCTTCGCAGAGCCTGGCACGGTGAATGCGTCCATAGTTGAGGAAGACAAACTCAACGGGCGATTCCCTTCAAGTGCGCACGACACTGCTCGACTTCTTCAACGACTTCGCCGATTCGCCGGCCGAGTCTGTGATCCATGACGACGGCTACCGCTATTGGACCTACCGGTATCGGCAGATAGCGGGCGCTGCGCGCAGCTTCGCGATGCGCCTGAGAAGCGAAGGGATCGGCAAGGGAGACAAGGTGCTGTTCTGGTCGGAGAACCGGCCCGAATGGCCGGCCGCCTTCTGGGGATGTCTGCTGATGGGAGTGGTCGTAGTCCCGATTGACTACCGCACCTCCGCCGAAGTCGTGCGTAACGTCCAGAACGTGGTCCGGGCGCGCGCAGTCGTGATTGGCGACGAGGTGCGCGGCGTCGGCCTGGGTGAGGCGGCCCCGGTATGGCGCTTCGGCGACGTCGACCTCTCGCGCACGGCCGATCCCGGGCCGTTGCCCGCGATCGGCCCCGACGACGTCGTCGAGATCGTCTTCACCTCGGGCTCGACGGCGGCGCCCAAGGGCGTCGTGCTCACCCATCGCAACCTCGTCGCCGACCTCGTCCCAATCGAACGCGAGGTGCTGAAGTACCGCCGCTACGCGCGCCCGCTGTTTCCGCTGCGGCTGCTCAACCTGCTGCCACTCAGCCATATGTTCGGACAGGCGCTGGCGATGTTCTTTGCGCCGATGGTGCCGGCGGGCGCGATCTTCATGCGCGGCTACGCGCCGCACGAGGTCGTGCGCCAGATCGAGAGCAAACGCGCCGCGTTCCTGGTCGCGGTGCCGAAAATGCTCCAGGTGCTGCGGCAATACGTGACGCGCGAGTTTCCCGAGCTGGCGCATCTGAAGCAGGATCGCTCGCCGTGGCTCGTGCGCCGCTGGCGTTACCGCAGGGTCCATCGGCTGTTCGGATGGAAGTTCGTCGGCTTGGTCGTCGGCGGCGCGCCGCTGGAGGCGAGCCTCGAGGAGTTCTGGCGCGCACTCGGCTTCCTCGTCGCGCAGGGCTACGGCCTGACCGAGACCGCGCCGATCGTCGCCTTCAACCATCCGTTCCATCTGCGGCCCGGAACGGTGGGTAAGCCGCTGCCCGGCGTCGATTTGCGAATCGCCCCCGACGGCGAGATCCTCGTGCGCGGCGACATCGTTACGCCCGGCTACGTCGGCGCGCCCGCGGACGCTTCCAGAGCCTTCGAGAACGGATGGTTCCATACCGCCGACATCGGCGCGCTCGACCGCGACGGCTATCTCACCGTGCGCGGGCGCAAGAACGAGATGATTGTCACGCCCGAAGGGCTCAAGGTCTTCCCTGACGACGTCGAGCTCGTGCTGGGCCGGATTGCCGGTGTGCGCGACTGTGCGGTCGTCGGCCGCGAGCGCGTCCACGCCGTGCTCGTGCTCGATGACGGCGCCGACAAGGACGAGATAATCCGCCGCGCCAATGCCGAGCTCGAGGAACACCAGAAGATCCGCGGTGTATCGATCTGGACGGCGGGAGCGCTGCCGCGCACCGAGGGCACCGGCAAGCTCAAACGGCCGGCGATCCAGAAATGGGTCGATGCGGGCGGCGTGTCAGCGCCGGCGGCGGCAATCGGCGGCGCGCCAGGCGAAATTCTCGACGTGCTTCGGCGCTACGCCCCGGATCGCACGATCACGGCCGAGACCACGCTCGAAGAACTCGGCTTGAGCTCGCTCGAACAGGTCGAATTGATGCTCGAGCTGGAGGAGGAGTTCGACGTCACGCTCGACGAGCGCGCTTTCGGCGGCGAGCGGCGGCTGGGCGACCTCGCGGCGCAGCTCGCGCAGCCGACGCCGTCGCGGGCACCGGCGGTCGCGATGCGCTGGAATCGCGGCGCTGTCGCGAGCGCCGTGCGCCGGATCATGCTGGCCGGATTGATCCTGCCGTTGACCCGGCTATGCGCGCGCGCCACGCCAGGCGCCGGCGCGGCGCTCGTCGGCGTCGCCGGACCCGTCATCTTCGCCGCCAACCATCAAAGTCATCTCGATACACCGGTCATCCTGAGCGCGCTGCCCACGCGCTTTCGCTATGCGACTGCGCCCGCGATGTGGATGGAGTTCTTCGACGCGCATTTCCATCCGGAGCGTCATCCGCCACTGCGGCGGCTGCTCAACAGCGCTGCGTACTATCTCGCCGCCTTGCTGTTCAACGGCTTCGCGCTCTCCCAGCAATCGGCGGGGCTGCGCGAGACCCTCCGCCATATCGGCGACCTCGTAAGCGAAGGATGGTCGGTGTTGATCTTCCCCGAAGGCGAGCGCACGCGCAGCGGCGCAATCGGCCGCTTCCATCCGGGGGTTGCGATGATGGCCTCGCGCCTGCGCGTGCCGGTGGTGCCGATTCGCCTGCGCGGCGTGGACCGCGTGCTGCCGCGCGGCGCGAAAATAGTCCGGCCCGGACGGGTCGAAATCGCCTTCGGCGCGCCGATTGATCTCCGCGGCGAGGACTACGAGGCGCTAAGCGCCCGAGTCGAGGCCGCCGTGCGCGCGCTTTAGCGAGCTCTCGAACTGTCAGAGGCTCAACGCGTGATGTGGGTCCACTGGCCGCGGTCGCCGTAGGTGACCCCATAACGTTCGCGCATCAGTTCCTTGAACTCGTCGATGCCGAGCGTCGGCCGTGAATCGAAGAAGTCGGGATACTCGGAGAGGAACCAGTTGGCGTCCTGGGTGATCTCCAGCCCCGGCGCGCCGTTGACGATGAACGTCGGCACGTCGGCCATGTGGCTCAGCCACAGGTTGACCTGGATGTTGAGCTTGTCGAAGAGCGCGCGGCCGATGACCTCGTCGCCGCCGGCTAGCGCCGCATGGTCGCCCGCCTTGGCCGCCTCGTACGCCTCGACCAGCCGATCGCCGACCACGCCGTAGGCCATCAGCAGGCCCGAAAAGTCCGGGTAGGCATTGTACAGCGGTTCGAACTTGCCCTGCGGCGTGCGCCCCTTGAGCAGCCAATGGACGCCCTCCTGCGGGGTAACGCGCTTGATGATGAAGTCGAGGCCGCGGTCGCGCTCGAGAAAGACGTTGGCGCTGATCTGGCGCGGCGAGCGGTCGTAGAGCATGTGGTTCCAGTCGGGATCATAAAAGAGCCGCTCCGGGAAATAGTCGTGGGTGACGCGGCCGAGCTTGGCCGGGTCGCCGGCGGCGCCGAAGTCGGCGCAGGCGTTCTCGAGCAGCGGCGCGTTCTCGGCCAGCACGAAGCGCAGGCCGGGAAAGCCGCCGGTGCGCGCGTAGCAGGTGCGTTCGGTCGGCCAGAAAACCCATCGATGGGCGCCGTCATGGGGGACGATCTCGACCCAGTCCTCCTGGCACAGAATGCCGACCTTGGGCATCAGCTCCTCGGCCATCGTGCGCGCGGCCTCGGGCGAATGGTTGCGGGCGAAGTCGATCTCGTAGCGTCGGCGCAGCTCCTCGCGCCGATAGCGCTCGTTCTTCTCGGCCCAGAAGGTGCAGGCGGTGGTCTTGCCGGTGCCGGTGGGACCGGTAAAGGTGGTCGCGGTGCCGCGGCTGTTCTGCACCGCGGTGCCGGCGTGGGCCGAGATGATTCCGATGAGCGACATGATCGCCATCAGGGGCGACAGCACGCCGCGGCTCTTGACCTCGCCGTGATAGTCGGTGTTGACGGTCATCACGGTGACCCGGTCGCCGAGGTCGCTCAGCGGACAGAAGAAGACGAAGTTCGACGATACCACCGCCCTGTTCTTCGGATCGAAGAAGCGCGAGCGCGCAAGCGTCGAGGGCAGACCGAGGGTGTGGCGATGCTTGGCGGGCAGGCGGCGCAGGAAGGCGCGGTACTCGGCCTCGTTGCGCGGAACGCCGATGAGCGAGATGATCTCCACGTTGGGCAGCTTGCGCCCGACCTTGCGGAAGCGCTCTTCGAGGTCGGCGCGCATCTTGAGCATCGCCGGGTCGCGAGTGGCGAAAAAGTTGAGCCGGCTGGTGCGGTAGAGATACGGCACATTGCCGCACTGCGCGTAGCTCACGCCTGCGCACAGGAATTTCGAAACCAGCGTCTTGCGCTTGTCGGCGAGCTCGAAGGCGCGTAGCCACGCGAGCGCCTCGGCGCGGTCGGCCTCGTGATCCTCGCGCCGGGTGCGGGTGACCAGCCGCTCGGCGCGCCCGGCGATCACAGTGTTGGCCGAATTGATCACCGGGCCGCGGGTGGCGTCGCCGTCGGACTCGTCGTGGCGCAGGATCAGGTCGTTGCGGTCGTTGATGCCGACCTCGGAAAGTCCCGGCCGCAGCTTCAGATACAGGCCGTGGTCGGAAATCACCTTGCCGAGCGGCGTTTCGATCCCGGCCACGCTTTGCGGCGACTCCTTGGACAGCCGCACGAGGTCGCTGGAGAGCACCACGCTGCGCAGCTCCTTCGACATGTCGGAGTTGAACAGCCGCACGCGCCGCCCGAGGTCGATAAGGGTGACCGGCGCGCCGTTGCTGGCGGAGAGCCGGGAGAGGTCGATAGCGCGCTCGTCGGCGGCGACCACCCGTCCGTCGCGATCGCGCCAGACGAGGTTGCGGTTTTTCAGCGCGGAGGGTTTGAGGAAGTCAGCCAGCGTATGTGTCGTCGTCGGTTCCATCACCAATAACTTGCAGCCCTGTGTTGCCGGAAAAGTACGGGGCCCTCAGCCTACCATCAGATTAGCTCAGCGCCAAGTCAGAAAGCTCTGATATAAGTGTAGCTTCAGACCATAAGCAGCGCTAAGGGCGGCGCGCACCCCCTTAGTAGACCGCGCTGGCGCGGGCGGCCGCGATCAGCCGCTCGATCTCCTCTTCGGTGAAGCCGGCCAGCAGGCGCGCCTCGCGCGCGATCGTGATGGTCTGCGAGTCGCCGGCGACGTCCTCGATCGGCCGGCGCGCGCCGCGCGCGCTGAACAACTCATCGACGCTGTCCTGGAACTGCTGGGCGCGTTGCAGCCGCTCGGGGTCGCCCTCGGTCAGCTTGCGCATCCACTTCGAGCCCATCCGTACATGGGTTATTTCGTCGGCCAGCACATAATCGACCGCACGTTCGATTATCTCGTCGCCGTTTTTCTGCGCGATCCGGATGAGCTGGTCGAAGACATCACAGGCGAGCCCCTCCAGGCCGCGGTTGATTCCGGCCACGCGCGCCGCCGGGTCGTCGGCCAGGGTGCATCGCCACAGGATCTCGGTCTCAGGATAGTCGCCCGGCTGGGCGCCGAGATACTGGAGCAGCCGCATGAAGATTTCGCTGTGCCGCGACTCGTCCCATACCTGGCGCGCCATGTCGAGCTGGAACTCCCACGGCGCGTCGGGAAAGTCGAACAGCGTGCGCCCCGCCGCCTCCATCGCCTGCAACTCGCCGGCGAAGATGCCGTGCAAGCGCACGCGCAGCGCCTCGTCGTCGAAGGGCAGCACGCGGTCGTCGAGCCCCTGCTCTTCGCGGATCTCGCGCATCCGGCGCGCGCGGATGAGGACGAAGTTGTCGGGGCGGGCAAGGCGGTCGGCCGGGATCATCTTCTGCATTGTGTACGTCCTCGCTCTGCGGAGCCGGATGGTCCGAGCGCGATTTTCGCGCGCCCGCGCGGCAGCGGCAAGCTCGCGCGGCTCAATAGGCCGCGCTGCGCGCGGCGGCTCTGACGAGCCGCTCGATCTCCTCCTCGGTGAAGCCGGCCATCCGGCGCGTCTCGCGCGAGATGGTAAGCGTGGCGTCGAACTCGATCTGCTTGCCGCCGAGGAGCTGCGGATTCTGCGGCGCTTCCTCCTTGGAGGTGCGAAAGCCGTCGAAGTTGAACAGCGCGTCGATGTTTTCCTGGAACTGCTGCGCGCGTTGCAGCCGCTCGGGGTCGCCCTCGGTCAGCTTGCGCATCCACTTCGAGCCCATCCGCACATGGGTGATCTCGTCGGCCAGCACGTAATCGACCGCGCGCTCGATAATCGGATCTCCCATCTTCTGCCCCAGCCGGATGATCTGCTCGAAGACGTCGCAGGCGAGTCCCTCCAGGCCGCGGTTGATTCCGGCCACCCGGCAGGCCGGGTCGTCGATCTGCGTGCATGACCACAGGATCTCGCTCTCGGGGAACTCGCCGAGGTAGGAGCCGACGTATTCGAGCAGCCTGGTGAAGATCTCGCTGTGGCGCGACTCGTCCCACACCTGGCGCGCCATGTCGAGCTGGAACTCCCACGGCGCGTCGGGAAAGTCGAACAGCGTGCGCCCCGCCGCCTCCATCGCCTGCAACTCGCCGGTGGCGATCCCGTGCAGTCGCCCCTTGAGGAACTCGTCCTCGAACGGCATCGCGTTGGAGGGCGACAGGCCCTGGTCGATGCGCGCCTCGCGGATCCGATCGACCGGGACCAGGATATGATTGTCCGGGCGCGCGAGCCGATCGACGGGAATCATTCTCTGCATGGCGGTACCCCCTGGCGTCTTTACCAGTGGCCAGCATTCAGCGGGTCCAGGCGGTGCGCCCGCCTGACAGATTGGCGACCTCCCACACCATCCAGCGCCCGTGATGCTCGCCGAGCCGCATCTGGAGCGTGAACGGCTCCACGCCGCGTCCGAACAGGCGGCCTTTTATATAGTAATGTGCGTTGACCTTGGCGTGCACGACGATCTCGTGACGGTCGTACGGCCGGGAGCCAATCGCCTCGACCAGCGCGCGCAGCTCGCCGAGCACCTTAGGCATCGCCAGCGCCTCCAGCTCCGCGCCCTTGCCCGCATCGCGGCCGGCGACGGCAAACAGGTCGAGCACCAGGTGTGCCGCGGCGAACATCGCGGCCGGCGGAACCAGCCGCGGCTCGATCGGCTGCGGCCCGATCGCGTGCGCCCGGTTTCCGAGATCAGGCATTGGTTGTTCCCATTACGACCGCCGGCTTCGGGCGCCCCACGCCGGTCCATGGCGAGCGCCCGGGCGGGAAATATTCAGCCTCTGCGATTCGCCATTGGCCGTCCCCCTCGCGCTTCCATCGGAGCTGAAGCAGCGCGCTGCCGCGCGGACCCGCAAAACGCAGCTTCGAGATGTAATGGGCGCCGAGCCGCGCAAGCGCGGGCGTGCTGACGCTGTCAAACGGGCCGCATTGCCACGCCGCTTCGAGCGCGCTGCGGTAGCCCTCCAGCGCGGCGGCGGTGAGGAAGCGTTCAGCCGCGGCGTCGCGCTCAAGCACGGCCTGCGCATGCGCCGCGATCGCCTCGCACAGATCGGGAACCTTCTCCTTCAAACTCCGCAAACTCATCAGCTTCGTCCAGCCTTGCGCGGCTCCTCGCGATCGCGCTCGAACCCGGTGACGCCGCCGGCGGCGGCAAGCAATTCTTCGAGGTGGCCCTGCCAGGCGGTGGCCCGGCGATGCTTCTCCGGGCTGTCGAGCAGGTCGTCGAGCAGCACGAGACCGCGCTCGACATGCCGCTTTTCGTCCTCGACGAGGTGAGCGAGGATGCGCAGCGTGGGCGGCTCGTAAATTGGGTTGGCGGCGGTGACGTGAGCGCTGTAATGAGCGATCAGATGAGGCTTGAGCACGCGGAAGATTCCAACCAGGCGCTCGATCGTGTCCTCCCATTGCTCCTTGTCTTCGATCGCGTTCATGAAGGCGACGAAGGACTCGTTGGGCGGACGCGAGACCTGAGCTTGACTGCGCAGCTCGCCCAGCCGCTTGCCGAGCGCGTCGGCGTGCAGCGCGCACTCGTACACCTGGCGCGCCATCTCGAGCTTGACCGGGATTTCCGGTGTCAGCGCGATCCAGCCCGCCATCATCCGCATCATCCGCTCCTCGGCGTAGCGGTAGTTCATGATGAAGCCGGCGCTTTGGCGGACCGAGTAAACGCCTTCGAGGGTGCGGCGATCGGTGAATGCCATCCTTGCGCGTACCGCCCTTCCAGAAATCAGGCCTGGTCGCCCTCGCGCGCCTCGGCGGCGAAGAAGCGGCCCTCGACCAGCGCCGCGATCTGGCGCCAGTAGATCTCCTTGCCCGTGTTGCCCAGGTAGTCGGCGCCCACCGCCCAGCCCGAGACCAGCATATGGATCGCCTCGACCACGCTGCGCAGGTCGTCGTAGATGATCACGCCGAGCTTGCGCCCGCGCGCGAGCACATCCTCGATCGCCGCAGTGTAGCCGCCGACGATCCGCCGTAGCGCGCCGCGGTAGGCCGGCCGGCGGGCGAGGTAGCGCACTTCCTGGTTGAGCACGCTGAACGCCTCGCGGTAGCGATCGACGACGTCGAGCACCGCGCGCATCATCCCGAGCAGCTCGCGGCGCGGCTCGCCGCCGGCGCGGCTGCGGATCTGCGGCAGCGTCTCGGCGAACTCGGCGACCATCGAGTCGGCGAGCAGGAGCAGGATGTCGTCCTTGCTCTGGAGATAGACGTAGATGGAACCGGCGGCGAGGCCGGCCTCGAGCGCGATCTCCTTGACCGTGGCCTCGTGAAACGATTTGCGTTCGAGCACGCGGCAGGCGGCGAGAAAGATCTGGCGCCGGCGCGCGCGCGCGAGCTTCTCGTCCTGCGCCGGCAGGGTTTTCAGCGCTTCGGCCATTGGTGCGTCGGCGACGACCAGCGCGTCCTCCCTGACGCTTAATGAATGAACGTTCATTTGTCAAACCGCCGCCCGCCGCGGTCCGCGCGCGCCCGCAACTCGGCGCGCGCTGCCGACGCTAGTCCGCGCGCTATCGCGGCTGGCGGCGAACCGTCATTATGTGGGCGGCGCGGGCGCGCGGGCGCCGCACTCCGATGCCTCAATCGCCCAATTTCCGAAAGCCGACAGCCGTCGAGCGCCTCTTCAACCGCCTCTTCGGCGCCGCGCTCGCCCTGGGGCTCGGACTCGGCCACAACTACCTGGTCGAAGTGACGGGGCGCAAAAGCGGCAGGCCATACGCCACTCCGGTCGATTTGCTCGAAGCCGGCGGGCGCCGCTACCTGGTCGCACCGCGGGGCGAAACCAACTGGGTGCGCAACGCCCGCGCCGCCGGACGCATAGCACTGCGCAAAGGCGCTTGGCGCGAAGATTTCGTCGTTCGCGAGGTCCCCGCCGCGCAGCGGTCCACCCTGCTCAAGGCCTATCTCGATCGCTTCGCTCCTACGGTGCAGCGCTATTTCCCGGTCAAGCGCGGCGCCGCCGAATCCGAGTTCATCCCGATCGCCGAATGCTACCCGGTGTTTGAACTGACGACCGCCAGCCAGGCGCCGCGCCGCTCCGGAGTCCGCCGTGGCTGAGCTCTCGCCGCCGCTCGCCGACGCAATGTCGCAGCAGGCCGATCCCGCCTCCGCGCCGGACGATCCGGCCGGCCGCGAGCGCATCCGACGGGTCATCCGATGCGTGGTCGCGCTGATGTTTTACCAGGGCTTCACGATCGCGATCCTCGGAACCGGCGCGCCGTGGATCGCAAAGAGCTTCGGCCTCGACCAGGCGGGAATCGCGCGCGCCTTCGCCTGGGTGTCGCTGAGCGCCTTCGGCGCGCTTGCGCTGGCGCGGATGGCCGACCGGGTCGGACGGCGGCGCGTCGTGCTGTGGTCGATGGCGGGAACGCCGATATCGGCGCTGGGCGCGGCGCTCGCGACCCGCGTGGGGTGGCTGATCGTCTCCTCGGCCTTCCTGTTCGCCTTTCTCGGCGCGACCATCGCGAGCGCGGTGGTGATGCTCGCCGAGGAGCTGCCGGTGGACCAGCGCGCCAAGGGGCAGAGCTACGCCGCGCTGGCGGGCTCGATGGGCAGCGGACTGTGCATCCTGGTGATGCCGGCGCTGGCGCGCACGGCCCTGAGCTGGCGCGGACTGTTCCTGCTCTCGGCGCTGGGGATCGCGCTGTGGCCGACGATGGCGCGGATCGTGCCGGAGAGCCGGCGATGGGAACGCGCGGCGGCGGCCGGCGTCACCGTTCGAACCAGCTTCTACGCGGTTTTCCGCGCGCCGTGGCGCAAGCGGGCGATCGTGCTTTTGATCTGCTCGTTGCTCGGCGCGGTCTCGTCAACCGGCGCCGACGCGTGGACGTATTTTCACGCGGTCACGGTGGTCCATCTGTCGCCCGCCGCGACCAGTATTCTGATTCTCGTCGGCGGCGGAATCGGGCTCGCCGGTTTTTCGCTGGGCGCGTGGGCCTCCGAGCGCTTCGGACGCGTCCCGACGGTGGCGATCCTCGGACCGCTCGGCGCGATGGGCGTGCTCTGGTACTACTGGGGCCCGCCGGCGCATTTCGCGCTGCCCGCGCTATGGCTCGGCGCGGGCTTCGCCTGGCGCACCGCCATGGGCAACGGAGTCGTCGTGGCCGCCAACTCGGCGGTGACCGAGCTGTTGCCGACCGCGCTGCGCAGCACCGTCATCGGATGGCTGTCGATCACGATGTCGCTCGGCGCGCTGGCCTCGCATACCACGGTCGCGCTGCTCGCGGGCCCGATGGGCGGGCTGTCGGTTGTGGTCGGCTACCTGGCGCTGCTCGGATTGCCGAGCGCCGCGCTCTTCGCGATCTTCATCGACGAGACCCGCGGCCTGACGCTGGAGGCCGCCTCGGGCGAGGCGCTGTCCTAGCTAATTGTCGGCGAGCTTCAGCTCGGTCTCGACGAAGTCCTTGCGCGCCGGATCCCATCGGAAGGCCGCCGCGCGTGCGAACTTCCCCGCCCGCACGGATATCACGATGTACACCGTCTCGGGATAGTCGGGCTCGCCGGGATCGAACGAACAGGCCTGGGCGCGGTCGGTCGCCGAAAAATAGGCGTCGTGGTCGGGATGCGAGTGATAGACCGCACGCAGCGCGAGACCGCGCTCGTCGATTTCCTTGAGGACCGCCAGGTGCTCGCGCGGTTCCATCAGGAAAGCCGTGCGCGCGTCGCGCGGGAAGGCGGCGGGATCCTCGGCGTGCTTGCGGTTCTGGATGTTGGTGATCGGACGGACTTCCTCGGCGCCGGCGCCGCCGATCAGAAAGCCGCAGCACTCGAAGGGAAACTCGCGCTCGGCCTGGGCGACGATCTGATCGAAGACGCTGCGGCGAATCGTGACCGACTCCATCGAATTGCGGCGGGCACCGTCGCGGATGCGACTCGTCGCCCGTGCGAACGAAGTTAGCCGCTCGCATCCGCCGCCACAACGGCCCGCGATGGGCACCGCGCGCGGGCGTCACGGCTTGCCCGCGGCGCGCCACCGCTATAAGGAAGTAGCCCATGGAACGGACAGCGATTCGCCTGGGCGGCGTCGAGCTCGGCTCCTCGATCATGAACGCCTCGGGGCCGCATTCGGCCGAGCGCGGCGAGATCTTCGAGCTCGCCGCCCGCCATCAGGGTGCCCTCGTCTTCAAATCGTGCAACGTGGCGGGCCTCGAGGCGCCCGACAATCTCAAGAATCGTGGCGTCGAGCACTTCGCCACGATCGCGCGCGAGCTGGTGCCGCGCCACAAGGTGATTATCGCAAGCGTGGTCGGCAAAACCGAAGACGAAATCGTCAAGGTCGCCGCCGCACTCGACCGCGCGGGCGTGCGGATCGTCGAGCTCAACCTCGCTGACGACTACGTGATGAGCTCGGTCGCCCCGTTCGCTTCCTACGAGCGGCTCAAGGCGCTGGTCGGGCGGGTGCGGGGAGAAATCGGCGCGGCGCTCGCGATCAAGCTGCCGGGCAAGCCGGGCGCGATCGAACCCAGGGCGCTGGCCGAGATGTTCAAGGAGATCGGCGTCGGCGTCGCGGTGTGCGCCAACGATCTGCCCAAAGACCTGGAAATCGACCTCGCCAGCGCAACGGTCAAGGGCGGCGCGCGGCCGCTTTCCCAGGCGCATACGTTCTGGCGGCTAAGCGAGGGCATCTACGACGTCGTGGCGGTGGGCGGAATCAACACCGGACGCGACGCCTACGTCGCCCATCTCACCGGCGCCAGGGCGGTCCAGGTCGGTTCGGCGCTGATCAAGGAAGGCGCCGGCGCGCTCGGCCGTATCGACCGCGAGCTTGACGCGCTGCTCGCCGAGCGCGGCAAACGCTCGGTCGCCGAGATCGTCGGCCAGGCGCATTTCGAGTAACCCGGGCGGCGCACGCGCCCCGGCTACGCGGCGCGCGCCGGACAGGAGCGCAGATGAAGGCAGCGATGCTCGCGGGGCTTATTGTGTGCGCGGGCGGATGCGTGCGGTTTCAACCGCAACCCGCCACCAACTACAAGCCGAGCGCGATCGGGCAGAGCGTCACGCTCAAGGACACATCGATCCATTTGGATCCCAACGTGCTCAAGCCGGGCACACCGCGCAGCGCGGTGCAGGCCGCCTTCGGCGAGCCCAACGCGACCCAGACCAACGCCGCCGGGCAACCCGAGGACGTTTACGCCTTCAATCCGGACGGCACCAAATTCGTCGATCCGACGATCCGGCCGCGCAACATCGCGCTCGCCGTCTTCAGCATGGGAGCCTCGGTCGCCATACGCCAGGCGCGACTTGCGATGACGGAGCGGAAGCTGACGATCTACGACGTAACCTACGGGGCCGACGATACGATCCAGTCGGTGCGGGTGCAGCAGCCGAGCGCGGGTGGCGCGCCGGCGCCGGGCGCCACTGGGGGTTCGTCGTCGCCGGCCTCGCAGGGCGCCGCGGGAATCGAATAACGGCCGCGCGCGGCGCGCGCCTGGCGCTCGGATTGTCGAAATCGCGCCGGAGATGGGCGCGTATGCTTGCCCGGCTTCTTCCGCCTCTGGTAGCCTCGGCGAACGGTCGCGCACGCGGCCGCAAGTCAGTGCCTTCCTCTCCGTCCCCGTCGTCTAGCTCGGCCTAGGACACCGGCCTTTCACGTCGGTAACACGGGTTCAAATCCCGTCGGGGACGCTCGCTGCAGAACCCATGTCTTGAGCGAAGCGCCGCGGATAGGCTGTTGTGCGAGTGGACGACACCTGTCAACGGCGAGGCGCGGGCGAGCTGCCCGGCGGTATCCGCGCGCTCGCGCAGATCGGCGCCGTCGGGCTGCTGTGGGCGTTTATCCTCGTCGCGGCGGCGTCGCTGGCGGGCGCGATGCGGCGCGAGCGGCGCGCCGCCCAGGAAGACTTCGCCGTTTACTACTTGCTCGCGCAGACAATGCGCGAGGGACACAACCCCTACACGCTTGACCTCGCGCAAGCGGCGCGCGCAAACGGCGCGGACCTGCACGACATCAGCCGCGGCAGCGAGCCGCCGACTTTCCTCCTCCTGTTCGAGCCGCTTACGTTGCTCCCCCTGTGGACCGCCTACTGGGCCTGGCAGGGAATCAATCTCTTCTGCCTTGCCGCCACCCTGCTGTTGTTGCTGCGTCACGTATCGAGATTCGATCCTGCGCTGGCGGCGGCCCTCGCAGGACTCGCGATACTCTATCCGCCGGTCGGTTGGCATTTCTGGATGGGACAGAGCAAACTTCCGTTGCTGCTGCTGCTGGCGTTTGCGATGCGCTGGATGGAACGCGGACGCGACGCCGAAGCCGGGCTGGCGCTGGCGTTAGCGGCGTTGTTGCGTATCTTCCCGCTCGTAGTGATTGGCTATCCGGTGCTTCAGCGTCGATGGCGGGTCGCGGGCTGGGCGATCGCCGGCCTGCTCGTCGGCGGCGCGCTTACGGCCGCTTGCGCAGGATCGGCAAACATACGGTCCTTTGTATCATCAATATCATTTCTGACCGGCCATTGGTGGGAACATGATATTGCGCTTCGCGCATTCGTTGCGCGCACGCTATGGGCGGTTTGTCCTGCTCCGGCGCTCGCGCCGAGACTCGTCAGATACATAATCGTGGGCGCGGTCGACCTGGGCGCGCTTGCCGCGACGTTGAAGGCGACGATGGCCTACGGCGAACGGACCGATCCCGACCGGCGTGTATTCTCGCTCTGGATCGCGACCTCCGTGTTTTTGCTTCCGGTGGCGTGGGATTACGACCTCGTCCTGATGCTGATCCCGTTCGCGCAAATCGCGGGCGCCGCGGCGCGCGGCGTGGGGAGCCGCCGCGCGCTTCGGTGGGCCGCGCTCAGCTACCTGCTCATCCTGCTTTGGGAGTGTGTAATTGGCCACGTTCTACCGTCGGGTGCGGCGCTGCGCCTGACGCTCGGCGAAGGCGGTACTTTTTCGATGTGCGCCGGGTGGCTGGCGGCGTATTGGTTCACGCTCGATGGCCGCGGCGCGGACGCGCTGGCGATGCGCGATCGGTCACAAGCCGCGCGGCAGCGGGGTGCGGCGGCCTGATGATGCGCCGCGCTTGATTCAATCCCCGTGCGCGGACTATGAGAACGCGACGGCACCAGTGCGCGCGGGCCGCCGCGGTAAGCCAATCCAGCTCCAAAGGAGAAAGCATCATGAAGATCGGATTTTTCGCCATCGGACTCGGCCATCTGACGCGGCCCGACTTGATCAAGACCGTCGCTGTCAACGCCGAGCGGCTGAACTTCGCCACCATCTGGGCGCCCGAGCACGTCGTCCTGCTCGACAAGCACATTTCGAAGTACCCCTACTCGGAGGGTGAATTTCCGGTGCCCGCTGACACGCCGTTCGCCGACCCCTTCGTCACCCTGGGTTACGCCGCGGCCTACACGTCGCGGATCAAGCTGGTGACCGGCATCTGCCTGGTGCCCGAGCACAACCCGGTCGTGCTGGCCAAGGTCGTCGCGACGCTCGATCAGCTGAGCGGCGGGCGCTTCACGCTGGGCGTCGGCGTGGGCTGGCTGGAAGAGGAATTCCAGGCGATCGGGGTGCCGTGGGAGCGGCGCGCGCAGCGCACCCGCGAGTATATCGAAGCGATGCGTTGCCTGTGGCGCGACGCGCACAGCAGCTATCACGGCGAGTTCGTCAACTTCGACAACGTGCGCAGCTATCCCAAGCCGGTGCGCCGCGAAGTTCCGATATGGTTCGGCGGCGAGAGCGGCCCGGCGCTGCGGCGCGTGGCCGAGTACGGCAACGGATGGTGCGGCTTCAATCTCAGCGCGGATGAGGCCGCGGCCAAGCTCAAGCGGATCGATGAGCTGCTCAAAGCGGCCGGGCGCAAACGCTCGGAGCTGTACATGGCGATCTCGCCCTACTCCAAGCCGATCACGCGCGACGATTTGAAGCGCTACCGCGACGCCGGGATCGACGAACTGGGGCTTATCGACTTCAGCCCGCCGACCAGCGAGCGCGAGATGGTCGCGCATCTGGAGCAGATGGCGCGCGAGTGGGTCGAACCCGCGGCCAGGCTCTGAGCGGCGGGCTGCGCAGGCGAATCGCGATGGAGAAGTCGCTCGTGCCGCGCGTGCGCGCGATTCTGATCGCAGGCAAGGCCGCGCTGGCCGGCGCGCTGATCGCAGCGGTGGCCCTGGCGGGGCTGCCCCGGGCGGCGGCAGGTGCGCCCGGCGCAGTCCCGACGGAGCGCCATAGCGGCGTGGTCGGCGTATGGGAGGGCACCTCGCTCGCGACCTGCCCAGGCTCGGCGGCCAACCGTTGCAACGCTCAGCAGAAGATCACGCTGACCCTGGTCGAGGGCGAGGGCGGGCGGCTCGGCGGCTTCTACAAGTGCGCTTACGGCAACATGAACTGCTACAACATGAACGAGACCGGCAAGATTGTCAGCGTCGAGTTGAGCGGCGCGTTGCTCCGGGCGCTGGTGGCGATGCCCGACGGCACGAGCTGCACGTTCAACGGGCGTCTTGCCGAGAACCTCCTGAGCGGCGGCTACTCGTGCTACGGCGGCGGCTCGCTGCTCGAGCGCGGCTCATGGCGGGCCACGCGCGCCTACTGAGCACATAATCTTAGTTTGCCTGGCTTAACCCCCACCCGTATCATCGAGGCAGGTGCGGCCGAGGACACCGTGGAGTTACGGGCGCGCCCTGCTTCGCGCTCGCAGTATGAAGCTATCGTCCGCGCTCGCACGACTGCTTCGGCTCAGACTCGAGATTGCTCTGATCGTCGCCTTGGGGCTAGCCGCGCTCGGCAGCGGGATCAACGAGGCCCCACTGGTCGACTGGGACGAGGCAACCTACGCCGAGGTTACGCACGAGGCGCTAGCCGCCCACGACTACCTGCGTTTCACGTGGAACAATGAGCCGTACGTTAAGAAGCCGCCGCTGCTCTTCTGGACCTTGGCCGCCTCGTTTGGCGCGCTGGGCGAGAGCGAATTCGCCGCGCGGCTGCCGTCGGTCGTCTTCGGCGCCGGGACGCTGGTCCTGATATACTTGAGCGCGACGCTGGCGGCCGGGCGGCTTGCCGGCACGCTCGCCGCCCTGATTCCTCTTCAGTTTTACTTCTTCGTCGCCCGCGGCGGACGCGAGTGTGCGACCGACGCGCCGCTGCTGTTCTTCATGACGCTGGCGATTTACGCGACGCTGCGCGCGCGCGGCAGCCGTCGATGGGCCGCCGTTGCGGGAGTTGCGAGCGGGCTTGCGATCCTGAGCAAGGGGCTTGCGGGAACGCTGGCACTGATCGTCGCGCCGCTGGCGGTTGTTCTGGTGCCCGGCTTCGAAACCGTGGGCACGGCCGGCCTCACGACGATCTTCGTCTGCGCGGGGGCGGTCGCCACGCCATGGTATGTATACGCGGCGTTCCACAATCCGCTGTTCTGGAGCAGCTTCGTCGGTCACGAGACGCTCGCACGTATCGTGCGCCATCTGGAGGACGAAACCCGCCCCGGCTCCTACACGCTGCGCGTTTTCGCCGAGGAAGCGCGTTTTCTGTGGCCGCTCCTGCTGCCGCTGGGCGCACTTACGCTGACCGCCGAGCGCCGCGTCGCGGCAGGTGAAATACTGGGGCGGCTCCACCCCGCCGTCGGGCTGTGGCTCGTATGGCTCGCGATCGCGCTCGGCGCGGCGTGCGCGGTCCAGACGAAGTTGCCGTGGTACGTGCTTCCGGCGCTGATGCCGGTGGCGCTGCTTGGGGGCACGCTGGCGGCGCGGACGCTCACATACCGCGGTCCGATGCGAACGGCGGTCATCAGTATGGATGCGCTTGCACTGATGCTGATCGCGCTCCACGCGCCCGCGCGCTGGAACCTTATCGCCGACGCCCATCATGTACAGCGGCTTCGCAGCGCGCCGAGCTACGCGATGGGGCTGAAGGCACGGCGGGCGGCCGCGCTGGCCGGCGGCGGCGAGCTCTACTTTGCGGGAGTCGAACTCCCGACGCTGGTGTACTACGCCCGGATGCGCTGCAAATTCGTCAAAAGCTCCAACGACCTGACCCGAATCACGGATCCGGGCGCCGCGGCGCCGCCGCCGGTTGAGCGTAACGAGCTGATGCTGGTCGATTCGCAGGGCCGCGCGCTGCCGATCACCACGCTTGACGCGGAATGGCAGCTCAGCGGCGATTCGTCGCCCTGAGGCGCGCCGTCCCCGCATGCCTGCGCGCCTCAACAGCTTCTACAGACGCGCCTGCCCGTTGATCGAAGACAACTTCCTGGTGCACCGGAGCCCGTACCAGCGGCCAAATTGGCACGTCGCGCTCATGACGCCGGTCGACAGAGGATGGTTGGTGGCGTCGTTGCAGATCGCGTATGTGGCCGAGTGGCGATATTCGTCAAGACGCGCGGTTTCTCCCGCATTTGCAATCGAGCGGGCGAACTGCTGTAGACTGCGGGGCGTCGCAACGCTCGACGCGATTCCGGCAAGCCTGTGACAATAGACCCGCGCAGCATTCGGGACAGGGAGACACGCCATGGTCAAAAGCGAAAAGCGCATCCTGACGACCCACGTCGGCAGCCTGCCGCGCAGCCCGAAGCTCGCCAACCTGCTCATCCGCCAGGAGCGGGGCGAGAAAGTTGATCAGGACGAGATCGATCGCGAGGCCGAGGCGGCAATCGGCCACGTCATCGAGCGCCAGCTCGCCGCTGGCGTCGATGTCGGCAACGACGGCGAGATGCCGCGGGTCGGTTTCCAGACCTACGTGCCGATGCGGATGAGGGGCTTCGGTGGCGAGAGCAAGCGCCCCACCCCGCAGGACATGCGCGAGTTCCCGGCCTACGCCGCGCGCAGCATCCAGCGCGGACTCGGCAGCGAGGGCGCCAAGGTCTTCAACGCGCCGCAGGCGCAGGCGCCGCTCAGCTACGAAGACCTGAGCGCGGTGCGCAAGGAATGCGACATGTTCGAGCGCGCCGCCGCACGCGCGTCGCGCCAGTTCGCCGAGCGTTTCATGACCGCGGCCGCGCCAGGGATTATCGCGACCACGATGCTCAACGCCTACTACGATTCCCATGAGCGCTACGTCTTCGCGATCGCCGACGAGATGCGCAAGGAGTACGAGTACATCGTCTCACGCGGCCTGCTGCTGCAGCTCGACGCGCCCGACCTCGCGATGGAACGCACCTTCCTGTTCCAGGACAAGTCGGAGGCCGAGTACGTCAAGATCGTCGAGACCCATATCGCGGCGATCAATCGCGCGCTGGTCAACATCCCGCCCGAGCGCGTGCGCCTGCACGTGTGCTGGGGCAATTACGACGGTCCGCACGTGCACGATGTCCCGGCGGAGGCGATCCTGCCGACCATCTATCGGGCCCGCGTCGGCGCGCTTTCGCTGGAGGGCGCCAATCCGCGCCACGAGCACGAGTACAAGGTGCTGCGCAAACTGCCGCCGCCCGCCGGCATGCTCATCGTCCCGGGCGTGATCGACTCCACCACCTGCTTCGTCGAGCACCCGGAGGTCGTCGCCGACCGCATCTGCCGCGTGGCCGAAGCGATCGGCGACCCAACGCGCGTGATCGCCGGCGTCGATTGCGGCTTCAGCACCTTCGCCGCCTACGAGATGGTGCCCGAGGAGATCGTGTGGGTGAAGCTGGCGGCGCTGCGCCAGGGCGCCGATCTCGCCTCGCGCCGGCTGTGGGGCTGAGGCCGATTTAGCCGCAAGCCTCGTCGTCTGGCGCGCCGTTCGACGGCGAACGCGCGACGCCCCGAAGGCCGCGCCCTAGTGCGGCAGATGGAGGACGTGTGGCAGCAGCAGGTAGGCAATGCCGCCGGCGGCGACCAGCAGGGCGGGATTGATGTGCCGCCAGAGCAGCAGCGCGAAGACGGCGGCGGCGATGAACAGACTCGTCGCGTTCAGGATCGACAGCCGCGCGATCGCATAGGTGCCCGACGCCATCAGCCCGATCGCCACCGGCGCCATCCCGTGCTGCACTGCCGCCCGCCACGGCGAGCCCTCGAAGCGCTCCCATAACCGGTTGGCGATCAGGGTCAGGATGCAGTCGGGCAGGAAGAAGGCAAGCCCGACCACCAGCGCGCCCAGCGCACCCGCCATCCGGTAGCCGATCAGCAGCACCATCAGCATGTTTGGCCCGGGCGCAACCTGGCCCAGGCTGTAGATGTCGCGGAACTCGGCGTCGGTGACCCAGTGGAAGTGATTGACGGTCATTTGCTGCATCTCCGGCAGCACCGCGGTGCCGCCGCCCACCGCAAGGATGGCCAGCAGCATGAAGACCCAGGCCAGGTTGAACAGCTTGCCCATCGCCGCGCGCGTTGCCCCTCAGTGCCGGATGTGGACGTAGTGCCGGTGGCGCAGGCGCTCGCGCAGATGGCGCGCGCGCTCTTCGAGATCGACGTGCTTGGCGCCCGGGCGATAGAGCCAGACCGCAGCCGGCCCCATCACCAGCAGCACCAGATAAAGCGGCAGGCGCAGGATGCTGACGGCGGCGAAGGTCGCGACGATGATCGCGAGGTCGAGCGGCCGCGCGAACTGCTTGTGACCAAGTTGCAGCGTGACGATCGAGAGCAGTCCGACCGCGGCCGCCGCGACGCCGACCAGGAAGAACTTGATCTGCGGGTTGTGCGCCTGCTCCTGCCACGCGACGCCGAGGCTCATCACGATAAGCGTCCCCGGCAGCATCATCCCCGCCGTCGCCGCAATCGCGCCGCCAATCCCGCGCAGCTTGTCGCCGATGATGACGCTCATGTTGACCGAGTTGAGCCCGGGCAGGGTCTGGCTGATCTCCAGCGCGTCGAGGAAGCCCTCGTCGTCGAGCCAGCCGGTATCGCTGACCATGTATTCGCGCAAGTAGGCGACCACTCCGCCGCCGAAGCTGATCGCGCCTGCCATCAGGAAGGTCCAGAAGATCGCGCCGAGCGAGACCTGCTGGGCGGCGCCGGCCTCAGCCGGCGCGCTCGCACTATTCATGATGCTTGACCGCCTGGCGGCCAGCGCCGTACACGAGCGCGGTCTTGGTGGTGCCCAGCGCAACCCAGTCGCCGGCGTCGAGCTGGATCGCCTTGAAAAATTTCTCCGACAGCTCGCGCGGCTTGCGATGGAGCGAGGGCAGGCCTTCGAACTTGAGCTGGTAGCCGAACTCGCCGATCATGTCGCGCCCGGTCGCGCGGTTGCGCCATACCGCGACCGAGGCCTTGCACCAAGTCTTGTCCCCGAAGTGCAGCTCGCCGAGGTGGACCAGGCTCTCGTCCACCACGACGTCATTGACCAAGGTGAGCGTCGCCTTGGGATTGGCCGTGCGCACGCGCTGGAGCGCCGGAAAGACCTGCGAAATGATCTCGAAGCGCTGGGTGAGGACCACGTTGGGGGTGTCGAGCTCGCAGCCGTTGGCGTACAGCGTGCGCATTCCGCCCAGCGTGTCGCTGAGCTGGAGGATCTCCTCCTTGAACTTGATCGTGTGGATGCACGGCAGCAGCGGGCGCATGTCCACCGCCGCCGCCACGGTCGGGTCGGGATGGCGAAAGCGGATGGTCATCTCAAAGTTGGGCTCGGGACGGCCATGCTTGAAGAAGGTCCGCTTCCGCAGGATGAAGCCGTCGTTGTAGAGCTTGAAGCGCGGAGTGTCGTAAAAGACGACCTCGCGCACGTGGCGCTCGTGCTTGTCGGCCTTCGCGAAATGAACGTCGAGCTGTTTGGCCACGTGATGGGCGTGCTTGTAGAACTTGTGGAAGCCGTCGTCGTCGGCGAAGCGCTCGGGCTTAAGCAGCAGTTTATATTCGCGGTAGTGGATCTTCTCGGCGGCCTCGCCGCCCGGCGCGGTCAGGCTCTGGTCGTCGGCATGACTCATGCGTCAGCATCTCCCTCTCGGCCTAGCCCCGGATTATAGCGGTTGCGCGCGCGCCGCGCTTGAAATCCCGCTGCGCCCGCCCGCGCTCGACCGCAATCCGAGTACCAGTACAATTTGCCGTGGTCAATCCGCGCCGCGCGCGACGCAGGGCGCAGCCGCTTTTCGCGCCGCCGTGGTATACAGAGGCGAGGCGACGCGCCGTGAAGGGAGGGTCGGCATGCCCGGAGATTCGCTTCGACACGTGCTCGACGGCTACAAGGTCCTCGACTTCACCCAGTACGTGGCGGGCCCAACCGCCACCCTGATGATGGCGGAGATGGGCGCCGAGATTATCAAGGTCGAGCTCGCCCCCGCCGGCGATCCCTCGCGCCGCCTGCCCACGGTCAAGGATCGCCGCAGCGGCTACTTCGTCCAGCACAATCGCGGCAAGCAAAGCCTGTGTCTCGACGCGCGCGCACCCGCGGGCAAGGAGATCCTGCGCGATCTGGTCGCCCGGGTGGACGTGGTGGTCGAAAATTTCGCCCCGGGCGTGATCAGCCGCCTCGGTTTCGGCTACGCGGAGGTCAGCCGGATTAATCCGCGCGCGGTGATGTGTTCGATTTCGTCCTTCGGCCAGAAGGGACCGCTCTCCGCGCTGACCGGCTACGACTGGAGTGGCGCTGCCTACGGCGGCGTGGCCCACATGATCGGTGACGCCGACGGGCCGCCGACGGTGCCGATGGTCGCACTGGGCGACGTCAGCACCGGCGTCCATGCGATGGGCGCGATCGCTTGCGCGCTGCTTGCCCGCGAGCGCACCGGCAAGGGCCAGTACCTCGACATCGCACTGCTCGACACCTACTTCCACTACCACGAGGCGGGAGTGCAGATGGCGAGCCTGAGCGGCGGCCGCTTCGCGCCCAAGCGCAGCGGACGCCACTCCTATTACGTCGCGCCGGCCGGCGTGTTCCGCGCCCGCGATCGCTACATCATCGTCTTCGCGCTGGAAGACCATCAGTGGAGCGCGCTGTGCGAACTGATGGGCCGGCCCGAGCTCGCGCGCAACTCGCGCTTCGCCAACGCCGCCGCGCGGGTCGAGAGCCTGGCGGAAGTCATCGGACTTATCGAAGGATGGTTCGCTTCGATGCCAAGTGACGAGGCTACGATGGCGGCGCTGCGTGAGCGGCGCATCCCGCACGCGCCAGTGCTCACGGTCGAGGAGGCGATGCGCCATCCCCATCTGCGCGAGCGCGGCACGATCCGTCGCGTCCGCGACCGCATCCTGGGCGAGTTCGAGCTGCCCGGCTTCGCGCTGCGGTTTTCCGACTACCAGCCGCTCGAACTCGATGCGCCGCTGCTGGGCGAACACAACGCGGCCGTGCTCGGCCGCTATCTCGGCTATCCGGCCGAGCGCGTGCGCGAGCTCGAACAACGCGGCGTCCTGCACAGCGCGCCGTATTGAGCGCGCGGGACGCCTATCTGGCGGAGGAGGTTAACGGCGATGGGTCAGGACGGAATGCGCGGCGTGCTCGACGGCTACAGGGTCCTGGACTTCACCCAGTACGTGGCCGGGCCGACGGTGACGCTGATGATGGCCGAGATGGGCGCCGAGGTTATCAAGGTCGAGCTCGCGCCCAACGGCGACTTCACCCGCATCGCGCCGGTGCTGCGCGACGGGCGCAGCGGCTACTTCGTCCAGCACAACCGCGGCAAGAAAAGCCTGTGCATCGACGCCAAGCAGGCCGAGGGGCTCGCGATCCTCAAGGCGCTGGTGGGCAAGATCGACGTCGTGGTCGAAAACTTCGCGCCCGGCGTGATCGGGCGGCTCGGGCTCGACTGGCCGACCATCCACGCGCTCAACCCGCGCGCCATCCTGTGCTCGGTGTCGGCCTTCGGCCAGACCGGTCCCATCTCGGGTCAGCCCGGCTTTGACGGCCTCGGCGCGGCGTACGCCGCGGTGATGTCGATGGGCGGCGAGCCGGACGGCCCGCCCTACATTCCTCATCTCGCGATCGGCGACGTCAGCACCGGCGCGCATGCGATGGGCGCGATCGCGTGCGCCCTGCTCTATCGCGAGAAAACCGGCCGCGGCCAGCACCTCGATCTGTCGCTGCTGGATACCTACTTCCATTACCACGAGGCGAGCGTACAGATGCATTCGCTCAGCGGCGGCGCGTTCAAGCCCACGCGCCCCGGGCTGCATTCGTTCTATCTCGCGCCGGTCGGGACCTTCAAAGGCCGCAGTGGCTATATCGTGATCATGTGCCCGATGGATCATATTTTCGGCTACCTGTGCAAGGCGATGGGCCGGCCGGAGCTGATGCAGGACCCGCGCTTCGCCACCAACGAACAGCGGGTCAAAAACCGCGACGCACTGGTCAGCCTGATCGAGCAATGGATCGCCTCGATGCCGAGCGATGAGGCGGCGCTCGCCGCGATGCAGGAGTACCGGGTGCCGTGCGCGCCGGTGCTGTCGGTCGAAGAGGCGGTCAACCATCCGCACCATCGCGAGCGCGGCACGGTGCGCAAGGTTCGCGACCGCATCCTCGGCGAGTTCGATCTGCCGGGCTTTCCGCTGCGCTTTTCGGAGTTCCCCACGCCGCTGGAACTCGACGCGCCGTTTCTGGGCGAGCACAACGCCGACGTGCTCGGCCGCTACCTCGGCTACAGCGCCGAGCAGGTGGCGGAACTCGAGCGCCGGGGACTTCTGCGCAGCGCGCCGCGCTGACACTCACGCTTCGGGCGAGCCGAGGTCGATTTCGATTCCGCCGATGCGGCCCGCGATCACGTTGTACAGCCAGGAGATAATCGCGCCCATTACGAAGCCGACCGCGCCGTAGAAGATTGGCGCGCCGATCAGGAACAGGATGCCGGCGTGTCGCGGCCCGCGGTGCGCGACGGCTGAGACGATCATGACGACGATCGCGAAGCAGAGTCCGAGCACGAAATAGAGCGCCGCGATCACCTTCGAGGTCTGGAGCACGCCGAACGACTTTATCTGCTGCATCGGCCATTCCCCCGGCAAGTGGATCTGCCTGCCCAGATTATGGCCGATGCGCAGCGGCTTTCAGAAGCCAATCTCGCGCATGAACGGGCGCATCACCTCAACCAGCCCGCGCGGGTTGTCGCCCTGGATCGTGTGCGCCGCGCCCTCGACCCGCATCCACCGCCCGTCGGGCAGCGCGCGCGCGAAGCGTTCGGCGCCCTCATCGGTCAGAACGTCGCTGTGCGCGCCGCGCAGGATCAGCGTCGGGCAGCTCATGTGATGGACCTCGCGCATGATCTCCTCCTGGCGCGCGCGCATCGACTCCGGCGTCGGCCGCACGCGGTTGGGATCGTGCTTCCAGGTCCACTTGCCGCTCGGCAACTGGCGCAGGTTGTGCAGCAGGCTGCGCCGCAGCAGCGCCGGATTGCGCAGCGGATTGAACGCCATGGCGCGTTCGACGAAGGCGTCCACCGAGTCCAGTTCGCGGTCCTGGGCGAGGAAGTTGCGGATGCGCGCGGCGCCGCTGGGATTGAGCTCCGGGGCGACGTCGACCAGCACCAGCCCCGCCATCCGGCGCGCGTACCTGGCCGTATACGCCATCGCCGCGAACCCGCCCATCGAATGGCCGACGACCAGCGGGCGCTCGAGCGCGAGCTTTTCGATGAAGCCCTCGATGTCACGGACCTGCGCGGGCAGGCTGTAGTCGCCCACCGGCGACCATTCGCTGTCGCCGTGCCCGCGCTGGTCGAGCGCGACGCAGTGATATTCGTCGCGCAGCGCCAGACACACCAGGTCCCAGGTGTGCGCGTTAAGCCCGCCGCCATGCAGAAAGACGATCGGACGGCGCCCTTTGCTGCCCCAATCGAGGTAATGAAAGCGCATCCGATGGATAACCAGGTCGTGGCTTTCGGGAAGGATGAAACGCGGCACTTCGAGCCCTGCGACCTCGGCGGCCAGCTTGAGGTGCTCGAGTTGTTCTGAAGCCTCCAGCATGGGTGTCTCCCTCGCGGCTGATTTGCGTTGGGCGTCCGCCTGCGCGGTTCGCCCACCCTGCGATTTCATCTATCAAAGCGGGCGCGCCCGCCGCCAGCGCGGCCGCGCCGCGACGCGGGACTGTGCCGCCCACAACTTTCGCTTGCAAAGCGCAGCGCGCGAGGGTTACCCTTCGACTTCGTGCGGGTGGGCATCGCGCGCGTGCGACGGCGCACGCCGACCGATGCCGCTGGGTAGCGCGGTAATGCCCGGACCCTACAGCGCCAACGCCTCGACCCTTGCTCCAGCCTCGCCGCAAGCCGCCGCGATCGCGCATCTGTTCGTCGGCACGTTGATCTTCCTCGGCGCGATTCTCGCGCTGGTCTCATTCCTCGTCATCTATGCCGTCGTCCGCTACCGCGATCGGCCTGGCGCTCCCGAAGCGCGCCAGGTCTTCGGTTCTCGCCGGCTCGAAATTCTGTGGACCGTCCTCCCGCTGGTGTCGCTGGCAGTGCTGGCCGGTTTCATGGCCTGGACGATGCACGTGAGCGATCCGCCGACCGGCACGGCCAAGCCCGACATCAGGATCATCGCGCATCAGTGGTGGTGGGAAATCGTATATCCCAGGTCGGGCGTGACCACCGCGAACGAACTGCATATTCCGGCCGGCAAGGCCGAGCTGGTGGAGTTCCGCTCGGCGGACGTTATCCATGATTTCTGGGTGCCCGAACTCGCGCGCAAAATCGATATCGTACCCGGCCATCCCAACCGCATGTGGCTTCAGGCCGACCGCGCCGCAACCTATCTCGGCGTGTGCGCCGAGTTCTGCGGCAACGAGCATGCCTGGATGCGTTTCCTGGTGATTGCGGAGCCGCCCGCGCAATTCGCCGACTGGCTAAAGGAGCAGCAGGCCGGCGCGCCGCCGCCGTCGACCGCCGAAGCCAAACGCGGGCTGGACCTCTTTCGGGATCGCACCTGCGCCAACTGCCATCTGCAAAGCATGGGCCCCGATCTCAGCCACCTGGCGACCCGCCGCACGCTGGCCGCCGGCGCGATCGTCAACACGCCGGACAATCTAGCCGCCTGGCTGCGCGATCCCGATGCCTTCAAGCCCGGCAGCAACATGCCCAATCTCAAGCTGAGCGACGACGAAGTGCGGGCGCTGGTCGCTTACCTGGAGACGCAGAAATGAAAGATATCGCGCTTCCCGAGGCGCTGGCCGGCGAGCCGTTCGCTGCCGAGGCGCGCGAAGGATGGCTCGCCTGGGTCGCCTCGGTGGACCACAAACAGGTCGGGATCATGTACCTGATCGGTGCGCTTTTCTTTTTCGTCGTCGGCGGTGTGCTCGCGCTGCTGATGCGGGTCCAGCTGGCGATACCCGATAATCGCTTCGTCAGCCCCGAAACGTACAACCAGCTTTTCACGATGCACGGCACCACAATGGTGTTCCTGGTTGTGGTGCCGTTGCTCGTCGGATTCGCCACCTACATGCTGCCGCTGATGATCGGCGCGCGCGACATGGCTTTCCCGCGGCTCAACGCGCTCAGTTTCTGGGTCCAGATCATGGGCGGCATCATGCTCTATTTCAGCTTCGCCACCGGCGGCGTCGGCGGCGGCGCGCCGGCGGTCGGATGGTTCGCGTACGCGCCGCTGAGTGAAAATGCCTTCGCCTTCGGCCCCGGCGTTGACTACTGGGCGCTCGGCCTGCTCGGGATCGGCGTCGGCACGCTGACCGCCGCGATAAATCTTATCGCGACCACGCTGTGCCTGCGCGCGCCGGGGATGAGCATCCGACGGCTGCCGCTGTTCGTCTGGATGATACTGGTGACTGGATTCCTGATCGTCGTCGTGATGCCGATCCTCAACGCGGGGCTGGTGATGCTGCTTATCGACCGTCTGCTCGGCGCGCATTTTTTCCGCCCCGGGGCCGGCGGCTCGGCGGTGCTCTGGCAGCACGTCTTCTGGGCCTTCGGCCATCCCGAAGTTTACATCATGATCCTGCCCGCCTTCGGGATCATCTCGGAGGTCATCCCGGTCTTCTCCGGCAAGCCGATTTACGGGTACGAATTCGTCGCGGCCTCGACCCTGGCGATCGCGTTTCTCAGCCTCGCCGTATGGGCGCACCACATGTTCGCGGTCGGCCTCGGCCATGCTTTCGACCTTTTCTTCGGCCTGTGCAGCATGGCGATCGCGGTGCCCACCGGGGTGAAAATCTTCAATTGGACCGCGACCATGTACCAGGGCCGGGTGCGGTTCACGACCGCAATGCTGTTTGCGATCGGCTTCCTCCTGATGTTCACGATCGGCGGGCTTTCGGGGGTGAGCTTCGCAATCGTGCCGATCGACTGGCAGTTGACCGATAGCTATTTTGTCGTAGCTCATCTGCACTATGTGTTGTTCGGGGGTTCGATCTTCGCGCTCTTCGCCGGAATCTACTACTGGTTCCCGAAAATCAGCGGGCGGATGCTGGACGAGCGCTGGGGCCAGGCGCATTTCTGGCTCACGCTAATCGGCTTCAACCTGACCTTCATGATCCAGCACGTGCTGGGAATGCTCGGGATGCCGCGGCGGGTGTTCACCTATCCGGCGCTCCCCGGATGGGAGACGATGAACCTGATCTCCACCGTCGGCGCCTTCGTGCTCGCCTTGTCGGTGCTGATCTTCATCGTCAACGTCGCGATTTCGCTGCGCAGGGGCGCGGTGGCGGGCGACAATCCCTGGGGCGCGTGGACGCTCGAGTGGGCGACGAGCTCGCCGCCGCCTGCAGAAAACTTCCTGCGCGGTGTGCCACCGGTTAGCGGCCGCCGCCCGCTATGGGACCTCGCCCATCCCGACCGCGCGGACGAGCTGGTGATGAAGATGGCGGGGTAACGCGATGCCGGAGAAGAACAAACTGGCCGTAGGGCTCTTCATCCTCTCGGAGGCAAACTTCTTTCTCATCCTGATCGTCGCCTACATCTACTTCCACACGCTGAACCCGAGTGCGGTCCGGGTGCTCGACGTCGGACGCACTCTCGCCTTCAGTATCTGCCTGTTCGCGAGCAGCGCGACCATCCATCAGGCCGGACGTGCCTTCCACCTTGGCCGGGGCGGCGAAGTGCGCGTATGGCTCGGGCTGACCGTGCTGCTCGGCGCGATCTTTCTCATCGGCCAGTCGCTGGAGTACACGGGGCTGATCGCCGGCGGCGTGACGATCAGCGCGAGCCTGTTCGGCGCGACCTTCTTCACCCTCACGGGGTTTCACGGCTTGCACGTGTTTGCCGGGCTGTGCGCGCTCGGCGCGCTGCTCGGGACGGCGGCAAGCGGGCGGCTGGATTTGCTCAAGCCCACGGGCTTCGAGGCCGTCAGCCTTTACTGGCATTTCGTCGATGCGGTGTGGGTGGTGATTTTCTCCATCGTTTATCTCTGGCCGCTGGTGAAGTGATGGCGCGTATCGCGCTCGCCTGGGATCCCGATTTTTCCGTGCTGCTTGGCTGCGCGGCGCTGCTCGTCGGCTATTACCTGACGCATCGCGCCGAGCTGTCGCGCGCGCCCTGGTTCGTCGCCGGCGTCGCAGCCATGCTGCTTGCGCTCGTCTCGCCGCTCGACCCGCTCGGCGACGAGTACCTGTTCAGCGCGCACATGCTCCAGCATCTCGCGCTCGAGCTGGCGGTGCCGCCCTTGCTGTTGCTCGGAATCAGCCCCCGCTTCGCGCGCGCCGTCGTCGATTATGCGCCGCTCGGACGCGTTGAACGCGCGCTGGGCAATCCGCTCGTCGCATGGCCGCTCGGGGTCGGGATGCTCGCGCTGTGGCACCTGCCCGCGCTGTTCGACGCCGCGCTCGGCGACGAATATGTCCACATTTTCGAGCACCTGTGTTTCCTCGTCAGCGCCACGATCTTCTGGTGGCCGATCCTGTCGCCGCTTCCCGAGTGCCGAGTGGCGCCGTTGTGGGCGCAGCTTTACCTGCTCGGCGGCGCGATGGCCAACAGCTTGCTCGGCATCTGGTTGACGTTCGCGCCCGCGGGACTTTATGCGCCTTATCTGCATCCCGCCGACACCTTGGATGTCGAGCGGCTGTTGCGTGCGGGATTGGGTTTGACGCCCGCGCTGGACCAGCAAATCGGCGGGCTCCTGATGTGGGTCGGCGGCGGCTTCGTGTTCCTGGCCGTGATGGTGGCCGAGTTTTTGCCCTGGTTCGCCGCGACAGCAGGCGAGAGCGCGCCGGATGCGCGCGGACTCGGAGCGAAGCTCGGCTGAGGGGAGCAAGCGCGATGGCATCCGAAGAACGGCCGCAAGCGAGCGAAGGGCTTCCGCCCGGATGGAGCGAGCCGCTGCCGCTCAAGACGCCGGCGCCGACCTACGCGCCGGCCTTCCTCGCGCTGGGTATGACATTTGCGCTTTTCGGAATAGTCAGTTCATACGTATTCTCGGCCGCAGGGATCGCCCTGATTATCTGGTCAATCGGCAAATGGATTGGGGAGCTGCTCCATGGCGAGTGAAACGCTGGAGTCGGGTCGCGGTGAGGCGTCGAGCCCCGAGCGCCGCCGCTTCCTTGCGCGGCTGAGCATCACGCTCTCCGCGATCGCCGCCGCGATCGTCGGTGTCCCGGTCGTCGGTTTCATTCTCGGGCCGCTGCTTGCGCCCGAAGAACCGATCTGGCGCGCGGTCGGCCCGGTCGCGAATTTTGAGGTCGGCACCACGGTCAAGGTCACCTTTCTCGACCCGTCGCCGATGGCGTGGGCGGGAGTTACCGCGCTGACTGCGGCCTGGCTGCGTCGGGTGGACGCCGAGCGCTTCATCGCCTTTGCCGTCAACTGCTCGCATCTGGGATGCCCGGTGCGATGGCTGGCCAAGGCCAAGCTCTTCATGTGTCCGTGCCATGGCGGCGTTTACTACGCTGACGGCAGCGTCGCCGCAGGGCCGCCGCCGCGGCCGCTCTTCCGCTACCCGGTGCGGGTGCGCAATGGCGTGGTCGAGATCCAGGCGAGCGCGGTGCCGATCGAGTAGGCCGCGGGAAGAGCCGATGCGATGAAAAAGTTCTTCCGCCAGGTCGTCGACGCCTTCGAGGAGCGCACCGGCCTGCTCAAATTCTTCGGCGACCTCGCGCGCCATCCGGTGCCGCCGGACGCGGGATGGTGGTACGTGTTCGGCAGCGCGGTGCTGGTCGCTTTCATGATCCAGGTGGTGACCGGGATCGCGCTCGCCACTCGTTATATCGCGGCCACCGGCGACGCTTACCAGGCGCTCCAGTTCATTACCTACAAGGCGGTGCTCGGCCACTTCCTGCGCGGGATGCACTTCTTTGGCGCCTCGGCGATGATCCTGCTCGTCGGGATCCACATGATCCAGGTCTTCCTGATGGGCTGTTACAAGTATCCGCGTGAGATCAACTGGGTAACCGGGGTCTGCCTGCTGTTCATCACGATCGCGATGGGCTTCAGCGGGCAGCTTCTGCGATGGGATCAGACCGCGGTGTGGGCAACGGTGCTGGCGGCCGAGATGCTCGGGCGCACGCCGCTCATCGGCCACTACCTGGCCGACTTCCTGCTCGGCGGCAAGACCCTGGGCGGCGCGACGCTCAGCCGCTTCTTTGCCTTCCACGTCTTCTTCCTGCCCGCGTTGATCTTCGGCTTCGTCGGGCTGCATCTCTATCTCGTCTTCCACGACGGGATTTCCGCCCCGCCGGTCCGCGGGCAGAAAGTCGATCCCAACACCTACCGCGTCGAGTACGCCAAGCTGCTCGAGGAGCGCGGCGTGCCGTTCTGGCCCGACGCCGCATGGCGCGACGTCGTCACCGCGTTCGTCGTGGTGGTGGCGATCGCCTCGCTCGCCTACTTCGTCGGCCCACCCGACCTCGGCAAGCCGCCCAATCCAAGCCTGCTCGCCAACGATCCGCGCCCGGACTGGTACATGCTGTGGTACTTCGCGGTGCTCGCGCTGCTGCCGCGCGGGATGGAGTCGGCGTTCATGATCCTGGCGCCGCTCAGCGCCTTCGTCTTTCTGCTCCTGGTGCCGGTGCTGTGGAACAAGGGCGAGCGCCATCCGGCGCGCCGTCCGTGGGCGGTCGCGATCGTGATCCTGGTGGTGGCGACGATCGTGGGGTTCTGGATCGAGGGTTCGATCTCGCCGTGGTCGCCGCGCTTCGACGCCGAGCCGCTGCCCCCGTCGCTGGTGCGCTCGACGAGCCCGTCGGTCGTCGCCGGCGCCCAGTTCTTCCATGACAAGGGATGCGAGTTCTGTCACATGGTGCAGGGCCAGGGCGGCCTGCGCGGCCCGGATCTGACGGACGTCGCGCACAGACTCAGCGTCAACGACATCACGATTCGCATCCTCAACGGCGGCGGCAACATGCCGTCGTTCGCGGGCACGCTGACCCATCAGGAACTCGACGCGCTGCTCGCGTTCCTGGAGTCGCGCCCGGCCGCAGCGCAGGCGTCCGCAAGCGCTCCGGCCGCCGGCGCCCAACGCACTGCGCGCGATCCATGAACGCGGCCGCCCCGCACGCCGCCGACGCGGGCGGCGTGGAGCGAGAGGCGCCCTGATGAGGCTCCAGAAAATCTTTGAATTTTGAAGAATTTTTTGGTGAGCCGTCCGGGACTCGAACCCGGGACCCTCTGATTAAAAGTCAGATGCTCTACCGGCCTGAGCTAACGGCTCCCCTGAAGATAACGCGGAAAAAGCAATACTTACAGAGACTTGCGCGCATTGGAAGCCTCGACTGTGCCCGAAATTGTGCCCAAACCACCGAGCAGGCGGGCGGCTTCACGCAAGTCAGCCTCGCTCGCGATGGCATATCGGCGGTACATCGATTCGGTTTTCCAGCCGCCGAGCGCCATCGCGACGGAGCGCGGCACGCCCGCGCGTTCCATGTTTCGCGCGGCGGTCCGCCTGAAGTCGTGAGGTATGCGATCGGCCAAGCCCGCAGCTTGTGCCGCCTGTTTCCATGCATACCGGAAAGCCCAAGACGGGCGACGACCGCGGAACAGCGGAGCCCCGGCCGCGTGAAAGCGCCCGCGTTGATGGAAGAAGAACACCCAGGGCGTGATAGCCTCAGCCGCGCGTTGAGTCTCTTCGCGACGGGCGCGCCGCCGTTCAATGACTTCGCGAAGCTGAGGGTACTCAGCGAACGGAAACAGCCGCCCTTCGCCAGTCTTGGTAGTCCCCGGTTCCAGCCGAACCGTGCCCGCCCGCAAATCAACTTGAGCCCAACGCAGCGCGAGGATTTCCATCAGACGCCAGCCGGTCAGGAAGGCGAAGTCGCCAACGTCCTGAAACTCGGCTGGCAGATGCGCGCGGACCGCGCTCCATTCTTCAACTTCGAAAAAACCCCGCCGCGTCCTAGCGCCGGGCAACTTCTCCGGAAAGGGCGGGCATTCGGCGCGCCCGTCGCGCGCGGCAAGCTTGAAGGCGCGACGTAGCGCACCAAGCTCCCAACGGATAGTCGCCGCAGAGACTTCGCGCGCGCGCCAGGCGCGGTACGCCTGCAGCGCGCCGAAGTCGATATCACGGGCGCGCCAGCCGCCAAAATAACGAGCAAGATTGCGCAGAGCGACGGAGAGGCGCTCAAGCGAGCGCCTCTCGTTGGCGCGCCAATCATCGCTCAAGAGCCGCGCCAAATCTTCGAAACTCAGGCGCTCGGCATCGGCTCCAATCACACGGCGGCCGCTGGCTACCTCTCCCAGGCGACGGCGCAACAGGCGCGCGGCTTGGGCCGCGTTCTCCGCGCGCGAAGATTCGCGCCGCGCACGGCCGTCGCGGTCGTAGTACTTGAGCCACCAGACGCGCCCGCGCCGATAGATGGAGCCCGATCCGCGCGCCCTCATCGCGCCGCCCTCTGCCGGCGCCGCGAATTGACCCAACCGACGCCCCGCGCTGCCTCAAGGCGATAGTCGCAGCCGCGCTTTCCGCCCGGACAGGAGCAGCAATGAGATTGGGCGACGCAAAACCCGCCCAGCTTGCGCACAAGTGGTCGCGCGGCCTTTTCGGAGATTCCCGCCTGCTTGGCAAATTGCCGCACCGTCCACAGACGCGACGGTTCGGTCGACGGGGAAGCCGCCAAAGCCCGGAGCCGCCCTAGCTCAGCCTCATCCTCAGCCAGGCGCCGCACGCTTTCGCCCGTATAAAGCACGGCCGCGCCAAAGGGAGCCAATAACGTTCCTAGGGCGCCGACTTCAGGCAGGCTGACCCTGCTTGCCTTCAAATTCGGAGTATGATTTGAATTAACTAGTTCTTGTAGCATAGAACTTACCTTCCGCGCCCGGCTTGGCCCTGTCAAGCCGGGCGCGCCGTTTTCTACTTAGTAGTTCTTGCGCCGCTATTTTTGTTACCCGCTGTTACCTGCTGTCGCTTTTTGTCTCCCGCGACGAGGTTCCGTGGCGAGCTTACGTGTAGAGAATCAAGTGAAGTAAGTGGTCGCGTCGCGCCGCCGGCGGGCCGCGCGCTGTCGCGGCCGGTCCAGCACGCGGCCCGCAAGGCGCCGCGCCGCATCACCAAAATCAGGCGCACCCGCTCCACGCGGATTCGAGAGCGGGACGCGCTTATAATTTCAGAACTTCGGAATCGTGCGCTTTTCCAGCGGCGCGGAGCCACTAGCTAGACCGGCAGCTTGAGCGCACAATGTAGCGATGGGCAAAGAAGCATCCGAGCCCGCCAGCTTTGCAGATATCCAGCACGCAGCCGAAGCGCTCGCGTCCGTTGGAGCATTTCTGCTCGCAATGCAGAAGCGACGACGCAAGAGCGCGCTGAAAGTACGTGGCGGGCGCGCGCGGGTGCGCAATGCCGTGCGTGATGCACGCGGGAAGTTTTTACCCCGCCGCGGCTGACCGCGCGATGCGGTCATAAATGCGGCATGGCTTTGCAAGCGCGGCCTGCAATTCCTCTTTGCTCCGAATCTCTTTGATGCTCGTCTTCGCTCTTAGCCAGTAGAGCTTACGGCGCGGCGACAGCGCGATCACAAAGCCGCAGCGACAGCGGCGAAACTGCCAACCTTCGACCGAGCCCTTATTGTCCGGTTTGTGCATTGCCTGTTTTCTCCCCTTCTAGCCAGCACCAGGCGGATATTCCCAGCGGTCCGTGTCGCACGAGATTTCCTCACCGTACTCGGTCAGCGCAATTTGCGCGGGCGTGCACGGGTCATAACGCCAGTCAGACGTCGCGCGCGGAGCGCGCTCCGCGCGCATCGCGAAACGCCGCGCATGCCCGCGAAGGAAAGCCGGATGCTGGGCGCCCTTGACCAGGTACTTGCTGACATAGCGCGCCGCGCGCGCCCCGCTGACCCGCCGAACGTCCAGGACCGGCCCAAGATGAGCCCGCTCGGCGGCTGCGCTCAACACAGCCTGAGGCACGTAACGCGCATCCCAGAGCATATGCACGTGAAGCCGCCCGCCACCGGCGCCGCAACGGCACGCGAGCATTTCATGACAGACACAAAGCGGCTTGCGCGGAGCTATCTCGCGAACCCACGCCCATTGAAACTTGCCGTAGCGGCGCGCCACCCAGCGGCGAAAGGATGCGGCGCGGCGGGCGAACGCGGCCATGGCTTTCGGAGTAGGATCAGCTTCATCAATCCGCGCCGCCGTGAGGGTCACCATCGCGGGCTGCCGGACCCAAAGCACACGCTTGAAACGGTCCCGCACCATAGCCGCCTTGCCACGCGCGCAGGGCCGGCACTTCCAACGCCCGCAGCCAAGCCGAACCACCTTGACAAGCTTGCGGCTATGGAGAGAACCGCGCGGATTACGACAGCGCTGCTCATCGCCCTGCTCATCGCCAACAAGCCGGCTGGGCTTGTTGTTCTTTGCTGGCAGCAATTCTGACAAGGGCGGGCCGGGCGGGCCGATGTTACCGCCGCGCCGCGCGAGCGGAACCGCAGCGCGGTAATCGGCTAGTGCCAGATGCGGAGTAACGATGCGGGGCCGACGAGGCGGGCCGACAAAGTGCTTCATCGGCGCCCTTGCTGTGCCCGAAATTGTGCCCAAACTGTGCCCGAAACAGCGGGTAACAGCGGGTAACAGCGGCACGCAAAGCTATGGCGAAGACCGAGGTAACGCCTTGATTTGTGGGCTTTTGTTAGCCGCTGTTGCCCGCTGTGAAGGACGGGTGGGATGAACCGGCCTGAGCTAACGGCTCACCGCGCGCGAACGCGGAGAGTTCGATCTTTACAGGCTTCGGCGGCGGTTGGAAGAGCGGCCCGGCGCTGCGCAACTCGACGCCGCCGGCGTGAGCCGAGCGACCTGACTCCGGTCCTCTGCCTGAAGCGAGAAGGCGCAGTTCGGCGAAGGTCGTGAACCAAAGTCCGCCCCAACCCAGATGCCTTACAGGCATTCGACCAGGCCTTGCGGAAGTCGCCGATCGGCTCGCCATCGCGATGGAAAACGTACGGGCAGTCGAGGCGGCGCTTTGCGTGCGCGCGTTCCATGATTTCGAGCAATTCGCCTGAAAGCGGTAAGAGCCGCCCGTCTTTGTTCTTGCTGATCTCGGGGCCGCAGATGGACGACTTTGCCGGCGAGATCCACATCGCGCCACTCAAGCGCGCTTTCATTTCGCCTAGCCGCCAGCCCGACAGGTAGAGGAAGGTCACCGGATCCTTCAGATATTCCGGCAGGTTTCGGCGCAAAGCCTCGAAGGCGGCGTGATCGACAAATCCTTGGCGGACGTTGTCTTCTTCGAGCGTGGGGATGAAGGGCATCGCGCTCAATCGGCCGTCTTGAACGGCCAGGCTGAACATTCGCTTGAGCGCCGCAAGCCCCCGGTTGATGCTCGCATTTGCTGCCCCCTCGCCCTGGCGCATCGCGGCGTAGGCCCTGACGCGATTGGTAGTGATGTCCACGGCGTGGTGGACGCCGAAGAATCTCCGTAGATGACTGATCGAAAGGCGAGCAGCAGAGAGCGAACGTCGCCGGTTGATCTGGTAATCGCTAAGAAGTCCGGCTGCGAGGTCTTCGAACGTGATCCTGTCTTCGCGGCTTCCAGCGAAGCGACCGGTTGCGGCCTCACCAATTCGCTTCTTGAGCAACTGGCGTGCTTCTTTTTCGCTATCCGAGTGCGAGCTTTCGCGGAATTCCTTGCCACGATGGTAGTACGCAATCCAGTAGATCGGGCCGCGCCTGAAAATGCGGCCCATTCCTCTCATCGATTTCCGTTCCTTCGGTTCCAAACGGTCTAAATATCCTCGGTCTTGAAGATCGGCTTAGGCGCGACGACCTCCGGGACCGCACGATGCCGCCGATGAGCAGCTGTCGTGTGCGACTCGCCCCACCACAATAGATCAATGTTTGAGGTATGGCCGTGTCAACGACGCGGTTGAGAACTTTTCAACCGCGTTGTTTTCGGACGTGCTCGTCCATCGCCTGCTCGGAAAACCGCAGTGACCTGCCGCACCGCACAGCCAGGCCGTACTTTTTGTGATTGCGGTAAAGCCAATCCTCGGTGACCGAGAACTTCTCCGCAGCTTCCTTCACGCGAAGCAACCGCTCGCCGCCCGTCGCGTGAGCCGCTTCGGCATCGCGCCGAAGCAGACGCAGGTCGTGAGCATTCAGGAGATTGAGCGCGGCAATCGCCTGCGCTCGCAGCGCCCATGTGGCGTAGGCATCGAGCACCCTAACCTTGTCAGGGTCAGCTACCAACTCCTCCAGCCTCGGGACTTCGAAAAGTCCCGCCCCGCCCGACCTGCGCGGCACACGGGCCAAGATTCGATCGGCCCCTGTCCGTGTCCGCATGCTTCACCTCTCCGGTCGGTTTGGTTGACCGAGTTACGCGGCGGCTCCCCTCCCCGTGAAAAGCGCAGCCGTTCGATCCGAATCGGAAATCTCGTAGTCGACGATCACCGCATCGTGTAAGCGCGCTCCGCGAATGAAAGGCGCGAGCACGTTGCAGCAGTGAGCGGCGGTAGATCATTGCTAACTGACAGTCGTAGCGTGAGGTGATGTACGGCAGATTCTAATGACCTTGTTCTCTTTTGACCAGAACAAGAAGTCGAATTTTACGTCCGCTCAGCCCTTGCGCTGTGGAAAGTTATAACGCACAGTTCTGAGAAAATGTCAGCTGTAAGTCGGCGTAGTGTCACGGGCGGAGAAAGCCTTGCTCGGCTTTGAGCCGAGCAAGACCTGCACATTTCAGGCGTGTGCGTCGTTACGGCGAGAACGTAGTCGGCGGCGCGCTGGACCTGGGCGGCAGCACGCGCGACTAGGCTGCGCTCGCCCCGAGGGGGACCGTGGTACAATACTGAAATGAGCGTGAGGCGGTGTAGGCTATGCCTTCGGGATCGGAAGTTGCGTAAGAGCCATTTTCTGCCGGCAGCTCTTTGGCTGGGCGTGCGTGATCCCGGACTGAAGAACCCGAATCCTGTCGTGATGACGCGGACGATCTCGAAAACAAGCTCCAGCCAGCTTGTCAACCGTCTTCTGTGCTCCGATTGCGAGGACCGCTTCAACAAGAACGGCGAACGGTACGTTCTTTCGTGGCTTAGTCCGAAAAAGGCTGCACAGGGTTCCTTCCCGCTCCTCGAACGGCTGGGACTTGCGCTCCCGGTCCGCAGCTCTCCTATGCTAAATGCGTACGAGGCGGACCGCGCAGGAATCGATACTGCCAAATTTGGGTACTTTGCGCTAAGCGTGCTGTGGCGCGCCGCAGTGCAACGATGGCGGATGCCGGACGGTACTCTCACGCAGAAGATCGAGCTGGGAGAACTCGAAAAGCCGCTCAGAAGGTACCTTATCTCGGATGAGGATCTCCCGTGTGAGTTCGTACTCATCCTCACTGTTTGCTCGGATCGAGAGTCGCGGCAGACCATTTACCCGCCCGCAGCGCGGCGGGACGCGACGTTTCCAGCCTACGGGATGCTGCTACTCGGCGTTCATTTCAACATTATCATTGGGCGCGATCTTCCGCGTGACCTACGGGATCTCTGCTGCATGAGATCACAGCAACGTCCGATCTTCTTGCGTGACTGCTACGATGACACTTTTCGGGGATTTTCAACGCTGGCTTCGACGAGCCGCCCCGTTGCTAATCTCAGGTGAGATCATGTGTAGGCAGGTGACAAATCGGTGGAATACAAACGCCCGCTCGATCAGCGCGGGTGAATTTCAGCCATGAGGGCGTTGCTACTTGGTGCTGGTGCGTCCCGGGCGGCCAGTTATCCGCTGGCCTCAGAGCTGATGACGACCATCGAGCGCGACGCATACCAAGCTAACAGCATCCAACTTCGAGATGTTTGGAATCGCTGGCTGTCCGTCAAGAGCGCTGCCCCGCCCGAGTTGCGCATCTTGCTGGACCACCCCAATCCTGAGGTCATCTTTTCCTTTCTCGATTTGTGCCGCCTTTGTTTCAGGAAGGGCTTGGTTGAGCGGTTCAAGCCGGATCGACGCGATGAGGCGGCCTCTGATGCTCTGTCTCGCGGCGAAATCCGCGATGATTTGTATCTGTCGCCAGCACACGCGTGGATCGACAAGGCCGGTACGGCCGTGCTGCGACTCGTTGATTCGCTGAGCGAATACCTCGCTTACAAGCAATATCTTGATGTGCAATCACCTTCATCACGCGCCTACCTGCGTGATCTGTTCGGGGACCTGTCCGATGGAGACGTTGTGATCACCTTGAACTGGGACGCCGCGGCTGATCGGAGCCTGTTTGAAATCGGGCGCTGGAGTCCACGAGATGGATATGGATTTGAAAAGCTACTGGTCCCGGCATTCTCCTCGAGTCCGGCGGACCTACCAGCTCGAATTCTTGAGCCGTCTAAAATTGTGCTCTTGAAGCTGCACGGGTCTGTCGGTTGGTTTACGAGAAACGATCGCCATCTGGCGTTCGAGCCGCAATATCTTCAACTGTTGTTGGATCGGAAAGTTGACGAAGTAGTCCTTGACCCAGACCAAGGCTTTTACCCTGACGGGCGGCCACTCATAACTCATCCGTCCTACCTGAAGGTCGTTCAGAATGACTTTATTCGCCAGATATGGTGGCGCGCAGACGAGGTCCTTCGCCGGGCCGACCAAGTGGATATTTGGGGCTACAGCCTACCAGAAAGCGATGTTGCTGTGTCGCTTCTTCTTGCACCATTGCATTGGCGCGCCGCGAGGGGCGAGGTCGCAGTGCACGTTCACGATCCTAGTGGCGAGATTTTGGATCGATATCGATCATTCTTTGAAGGACACGTAACCCGCGACAAGAGAGAGCTGGCCTGAAGCATGTGGCCGAGCGATCGGTTCTAAAAGGCTACGCTCGCGCGTCAAGCGCGAGCGCAGCGACTCGCTTATTCCGCCAGACGCCGATTCAGGATGTAATCGGCCGCTTTCTGCGCCTGCGCCGCTGCCTGAACGATCAATCTGCGATCGTCGCGCAGGCGCGTGCACCAGCCGGCAACGTAAGCTGCCTGATTGCGAATGACCTCGTTCGAGATTCCGGCTTCGGCGCAGAAAAACGCGGCTGAAAGCTCCGCGACAAGCTCCTCGCGGCTGTAGACGGCGCTGCCGAACGGCGCCACTTCGGTTATTCCTTCCCGTCCAAGGCACCTTTCGTGGCCGGTGGAATTGGATAATTCGTGCAACGTGGTTGCCCCGTCCTCGGCGGCCGACTCGAACAGCTCTCTCGGTGGCAGCGTAATGCGATCCGTGATCGGCGAGTAGCAGGCCTTCGAGCCCGCGCGCACAATCTCGGGTGGGCTCGGCATTCCGGCGATGATCTTCTCGACCGCTTCGATCGGATCGTGCTCATGAATCTCGATCTTCGGCAGTTTGTCGAGCACGGCTTGCGGCAGGTCGCATTGTTCGAGGTTCCACACCCGATAGAACCTGAGCATGAACCGGCGGCGGTTCTTTTCATCCTTCGGCTCGGCGTCGAGATCTTCGGTGTCGGTCTGCTTCGCGTCGTCTATCTTCCAGAAGGTTACGATCGTGCTCGCCTCGCCTTTCCGGATTGATCCGCCAAGCTGGTTTGCCTGGCGCATCGTCAGCCAGAAGGGCGATACGAATTTCGACGCCGAAAGCAAAAAGTGGTTGATGCCTAGATACGGCTTCTTGGTGATCAGATTGCGGGGCAACCCCGTCGAGGTCCACGGCCGGCGCCACGGC
>DASRHP010000006.1:300000-456481 GCA_035650475.1 Candidatus Binataceae bacterium | reverse complement strand
GTGCGCACCTCGTCCCCGTCCAGCACCTCCACCCGGTAGCCCCGCCCCCGCAGCTCCTCCGCCGCCATCCCCGCCAACGTCGACTTCCCCGCTCCCGACAACCCCGTGAACCACAACGTGAATCCCTCGCTCATCGCCCGCCTTAGTGAATGACTATCGGTAGGGGGACCGACTTGCTCTTAGCCGAGCGCCTCGCCTGAGCGCTGTCCTGCGTCTGTGGCCTTGGCCACGTCGGCGAGCACCTTCGCCGGATCGCTCGACGCGGGGCCCTTCAAACGCGCATGCATCGGCGAAGCAGGATCCCGCTGCAGCTCCATCATCTTCAACGATACCTGGTAGTCGTAAAACATTTGAAGCACGCAATAACGAAATCCGACGCGGCCATCGAGGAAGCCCCGCTTCCAGAAATACGAATAGCCAAATCTCAGTAGAGGACGGCCGATCGCATAGCGGTAGGCGAGGCGTTTGAGCCAACGCCTTCGCTCAGGCGCTGTGCCCAGTGGGCGTGCCGAAAGCATGCCGTCGGCAGATCGCCCGCTCCGTTCACGAAGGCCCTCGAAGGCTTCCATCGTGGAGTAAATGTTGTGGCGATCGAAATACCGTTCGAGTCCTTTGCGATCGTCATGAATAAGATAGTGTTTCAGGCGGGCGAGCGGGGGCTCGACCATCAGGTGCTCGTGCACCGCGCGCTCCTCGAACCGTCCGCGGTTGCGCCTGAACAGCAGCAGCCGCCAGTCGGGATGCCAGGCGCCATGGTAAAGCGGCTCGCCCATGAAGTGGTTAATCATGGCAATATAGTAGCCGTTGCAGGGCGCGCGCGTTGCGCTGAGCAGGGAGCGTATTTCTTCCCGCAACTCGACGCTGACGCGCTCGTCGGCGTCCAGAAAAAGCACCCACTCGGTACTGATAGGAAGATTGTCCAGCGCCCAATTCTTTTGAGCCGCGTGAGTCTCGAAGGGATGCTGGACGAATCCTGCACCTGATTCCAGCGCAATCTCGCGTGTGCGATCGGTGCTGATGGAATCGACTACCCACACGGCCTGCGCCCAGTCGGCCACCGAGTCGAGCGCCGCGCGCAGATTTCGCTCCTCGTTATACGTGAGAACGAGCACCGTGAGTGGAAGCTTGGGCGGCGCTACAACATGGTTTTCTCGACTCATCAGGAACGCCGTGTGCGCAGGCGGATTCAAAAGACGTCGCCGGTCATCGTGATTGCCCGGATGCGACCCGGTCCGCGCAATAGCGATGGGTCAAATCCGCCGCGGAGACGGGCGCCGTCGAAGGGGAGCGGTTTACGGCCGGGCGGCGATATGCGCGGCGCGCCACTTGGTCGAGCGTCTCGAGGGTTAGCATCGCGTCTTCCCGGCCGACCGGCACTCGCCCCTCGCCGCGCAGCGCGCTCAAAAAGGCGGCGAACAGCCGCGCATGCGGGATCGCCCGGCGCGCAATGCCCCAGCCGAGCTTTTCACGTGCCGTATGGGCTGCAAACTGGGCAAGCCGTCTCGCCTCGCCCACGCAGCGATGGAGCGGCGAGTCACGGCCCGGCAAGCTACGCAAGCCGTCGGGAAAGAACTGCAGGGCCAGGGCCCCGTTCTCCCCGAAAATTTCCAGATCGGTGCTGCGGCACTTGGCGTCGACCATCAGTTCAAACTGGCCGCGCGCGCCATTTTGATGCACCGTCGTGAAGACGACATAGCGCAGACCCATGCTGTCCTCGTCAGCGTCCACTGTCCGAATTTCCGCAAGCGGCCCCAAAAACAGCAAGGCGAGGTCGACAAAGTGATAGCCGATTTCGAACAGGAGCGCCCGATGGCCGCGCTCGTCGCGCATCCAGCGCGCCGGCTCGTCGAACAGCGAACCGCTGCGAAAACGGACCGTGACCAAATCAATATCGCCCAGCAGGCCGGCGCGATGGAACAAGCGGGCTTTGAGGGAATTGCTTTTGAAACGGTAGTTGTGAATCGGGCAGAGCGTGACGCCATGGGCGGCGGCCAGATCGAACAGGCGGTGCGCCGAAGGCGCGTCCAGAGTCAACGGCTTTTCGCATAACACGCTCAGGCCTTCAGCCAAAAGCCGCTCGGCCGCCCGCGCGTGCTGATCACCGGGCGTGCCCAGCACGACGAAGTCCAGCTCCTCTTTTCGCTCCAGAACTTCCTCAAGCTCGCTCACGCCCAGCGCCCGCGGGTAGCAGCGCAGCACGCCGTCGCGCGCAGCGGGCGAGGGATCGCAAGCGAGCGCGAGCTGCGCCTGCGGCAGCGTGGACCAGGCGGGAAGATGGAGCTCGCGGGCCACCCGTCCGCATCCAATCATGGCGAAGCGCATCGAGCGGGCGCCGGCCGTCATGTCGCGCTTGCGGCCATCAGACGCAGGCCGCGCTCCAGACCTATCTCGGGGCGCACCCCAAGCTCGGCAGCGAGGCGGGCGCCGCTGTAACGCACGCGGCTGAGGGCGCGGCGCAGGGTCTCGCGCCGCCGCGGATCGCGCCCCAGAGGCCGCTCGAGCAACCGATCGGAAAGCGCGAGCAGCAAGATCATGCTGCGCGCCGGCAAACGGAGCAGCGGCGGATGGCGACCGTAAACCCGGCGATACGCGTTGAAATAATCGTTCTGGGTCGGCATCTCCGGAGCCACCAGATTGTAGGTCCGGCCCGCCGCGCGGCCGTCGTTCATGATCGCGATCATCATGCGCGCCGCGTCCCGCACGTGGATCAGCGGCAGCGGCTTGTCTCCGCGCCCGAGCACCAACCATACCCTGGAGGTGACGCTCAACGCGGTGCCGGGCAGCGGGTTTTTCATCCCTGGGCCGTAGATCAGTCCGGGGCGCACGATCGTAAGCACAATCCTGGGATCGCTCAGATAGCCCTGCGCGATCAGGTCGGCCTCGGTCTTGGCACGTGCGTAAGACCCCCGCGCCGCAGGGTCATCGATCGGAAAGTCCTCGTCGATGAGCGCGCCGTCGGTCATCGCGCTTCCGGCGTACACGCTGAGCGAACTGACGAACAGCGCCCGGCCGCCGCGCGCGGCAAGTATTTCGAGCAGCCTGCGCGAGCCCTCCACCGTCACCCGCCGGTAATAGTCCCAATCGCCGGCGGTGGCGGCGGCCAAATGATAGACGCCGGCCACCCCGTCCAGCGCCGATTCCAGCACGCCCGCGTCGCCGATATCTCCGCGCACTAGCTCGATGGCCGACTGATAGCGCCAGCGGTTGACGCAGCGGCGCCCCAGGACCCGTACGCGAGCCCCGCGGCGGACCAACTCCTCGACCAGATGGCGGCCGACAAAGCCCGTCCCCCCAGTGACAAGCATCGTGCCGGAGCGGCTCACCCGATTTCTGACGCGCTTCGCGTCTGGTTTGAAAATCGCGGGTGACGAATACTATTCCGCCCGCTGAACAAGAACGAACGTGCTACGCTCGTCGGGGGCCGCGCTCCACAGATTGTCACCCGTAAGCCGCAGCAGCATCGTCGAAAACGCGCGATACGCCTGGCCGACGCCGGGTCTGACATACAGACTTCGCCGACGCCAGCCGCAGGCGTCGAGCAGGCGATGGAGCGCCAGCAGTGCGGCGTAACCGAGAAAGTGAACGGTGCTCAGGCGCGGATGCCGTTCCAGATCCTGCGCGAGGCGGAGACCCGCGCGCTTCAGCTTACGGTCCAGGCCGCTTCGCGTATATGAGCGCAAGTGGCCGATAATCGCGCGATACTCGGGATAATAGGCGCCGCCGGCAACGTCGAGAACCATCCAGCCGCCCGGCGCGAGTATCCGGCGCATCTCGGCCAGCGCGCCGTCGTCGTCTGCCACGTATTCCAGCACGCCGAGGCAGAAAACGAGCTGCGCCACGCCGGAGGCCAACGGAATCGCCGTCGCCGAGCCGCGCACCAGTTCCACTCCTTGCCCGGTCACGCACCGCGCTAAACGAAGGTCGTTTCCCGCATACCCGATCCCGACCCGACGGTAACTTTCGGGGAGCGCTCCGAGCAGGTCGCCCACGCCGCAGCCGACGTCAACGACGCGCGCGCCTGCGGCAACGGTGCGCGCCGCGATCGCGCGCGCCGCCTGCGCGCGCAGCATGACGCGGAAGTCGTATTTTGCCCAATCAACATGACGTTCGCCGTGATAGCTTTCGAAGAACTGATCCGCCCCACCGCGATACTTCGGCCGCCCGAGCCGCGACAGACGCAGACTCAGCCGGTAAATCAGATCCCACAGCCGCGGTTGCGGCAGACATGCGCCTTCATCGACCGGATGACGCACTTCCGGCCGCGAGGCCGCTCTTTCACCGCGCGCGGAGGGTCGAAGACCCCAAGGCCCGGCCCCGGCTTCGGACCACATCGTGCGGAGCAAACGCATCTGTCAGCTCAGTCGGCGCGTCGCAATTCCGGGAGCGGCTGCTTGCCCGCCAGTGCGCGTTGACGGGCATCTGGCCGCAGGTCGTTCCAGGAAATCATCTCATGGCCCGCTGCGGCGATGCGCGCGCTGAAACGCGCCGCCATCCCGGCTTCCTGATGCCGCCAGGCTTCTTCCCGGCCGGGATGAACCCCGACCTCGAGGCTGCCGTCGGCACCGTGCATGCGCTGGAGCAGCCGGTCGGCCCAACTCACGCCCGCTGCGCCTGCGGTCGGCATGAAAAAGCGATCGGTTGTCACAAAATGCGTTCGAATATCGGCCGCCAATCTTCGTCCCAGCCAAAAAGTCGCACTGCTCAGCGGACGGGCGAGGTAGACGTTCTGCGCGTTTCGAACACGCCCGATGCCGAACTCGGGCAGCACGGCGCGCAACACGTCGCGGAACGCGGCCAGCTTGTGGGTGTGGCCATGCGAATCGACATGGGAGACCGCAACGCCGGCCTCGATCACCGAGCCGATTTGCGCGCGCATCTCTGTGGCTATCTCCTCCGGCGACAACAGCCCCAGCAGTGCCCGCAGGCGAGTTTGCCTGGTCGAATAAAAGCGACCATCCGCCCTAATCAAGGTCGGCAGCCGACCCGGATCCATCAGGGGCCGCTCCAAATCGTCGGTAATGAAGGTCAGATGGACGCCGAAGCTCCACGCGGGATTCCGCCGGGCAAACTCCAACGCACTTCTCGTCGCCGGCATCCGCGGCATGATGGTGGCGCTGGAGAGCACGCCACGCTCGAACAACTCGATTGTCGCGCGCACGCTCTCGTCCGAGTATCCGAAATCGTCGGCGTTGATGATCACGCGCATCGCTGGCCGCGCAACGGCGGTGCGTCTGGTCCCGACCCGGGCGTGTCGAAACCGCGCAAAAGCGGGCAGGCTTCGTTACAGGCTCAGCCCTCGTCCGCCGTCGGCCGCCGCGCCGCCACGAGCCTTCAAAATGTCGCGGTATAGCTCGATCATCCTCTCTCCGGCGGCGCGCCAGCTGAAGACTTCGCGCGCAAGCCGCCGGCCGGCCCTGCCCATATCCTGGCGGGGTGTGGCGTGCTCAAGCAGCTCAAGCAACGCACGTTCGAGCTCGGCCCGATCGCAATTGATCACGATACCGGCCCTTGCGCGGGCGATTTCCCGCCAGATGTTCACTCGATTCGAAATAACGACCGGCAGGCCGTTTGCCATGGCTTCGACCACGGCGATGCCGAAGTTTTCCGAGTACGAGGGCAGGACGAATAGGTCGCTCGCCGCGAACGCAGCCGTTTTCTCTCGCCCGAGCAGCATTCCACCGAAGGTGGTGCAGCCAAGCGCGCCCTCTTCTCTGAGCCATTTTCGCACCTGCCGACCGTATCCTTCGTCATCGGGCCCGGCGATGAACAGATGCACGTCGTCGCGCCGGCGGCGGATTGTCCCGAATGCGCGGGCCAGAATGTCGAGGCCTTTCTTGAACGTCACCCTTCCGAGAAACAGGATGACTCGTTTGCCGCGCGTTTCGGGCCATCGCGAGTAAAACTCCTTGCCGGCCTCTTCGCGGTCGACCTTCTCGATGGTTACGCCGAGCGGCACGACCGCCCCGTTCAAGTTGAACCCCGTGGTCTTCGCTAACTCCAGCTCGTCCTCAGCGGTGAAATGCACCGCGGCGGCTTGCTCCAGATAACGGCGGTCGAAAACGGATTCGTACAGTCGTTTTCTGAGTGCGTGGCGCCGGAATATGAACGGATCCAGCGTGCCATGCGGCAGCATTATGTACGGAACGCCGTGCGCCTGAGAGTAGTGCGCTGCGGCGACCGTGCTGAAACGATAAAGCGAGTGAATATGAACGAGATGGTATGCGGGAATGTCTCTTCTCAAGGCGGCGGCCAGCGGCAAGGACACGGCATAGTTGCTGTGGGGAAATACGGGAAAGTAGGTGATTTCCGTGCCCGACTGATCGGGCACCGGCCGGAAAAGCGGCACATTCAGGCTGCCGGAGCCGTCGAAGTTGGTGGTGTAGATGGCTACCCGCTCGCCACGCCTGGCCAGTTCGCGGCACATCTCCAAGGCCACCTTTGAAGGCCCTCCATACCGTGGCGCCAGTGCCGGGATAACGTGGAGAATCCGCATCTCAGAGCGCAAGCGGCGCCGACACGGAGGGCGGCCGCGATCCGGAGCGTTTTTTCAACTCGAACTCTGCGTGGTTCCAGGTCGAACCCTGCGCGGCCGGGCTGCGGCGCACGCGCGCCGGCGCGTGACTACAAACCCAGAGCAGTACGGAGGCCTTGCACGTCTTCCTCGAAGCTCCAGCGGCCGATGATTTCCAGGCTGCGCTGTCCCATCGCAGCGCATCGATGGGGGTCGGCAAGCGCCTCCTCAAGCCTGCGCGTGAGGTCCGCGCGGTCGCCGGCCTTGAAGATGAAGCCGTTGACGCCGTCATGCACCAGGTCCGGCGCGCACCCCACCCGGTCGCTGGCGACGATCGCCTTGCCCGCATTCATCGCCTCGTTGACGACCAGGCCCCACGGCTCCACGAGCGAGGGCACCACACACACATCGCTAAGCTCGTAGAGGGCCGGCATCTCGGTCTGGTTCTTGAAGCCGAGGAACCTGATCGTATCCAGACCCCTGGCAGACGCCCGTTGCTCCAGGGCGCGGCGCAACTCGCCGTCGCCCACGTAAAGGAGATACGGGCGCCGTCCCGCGGGGCAGCTGGAGGCCAACCGAGCGTAGGCATCCAATAGGTCGCCCGGAGCCTTGCGCGCGGTCATCTTACCCGCATAGAGGATCACGGGCCGGCGGGGTTCAAGGTCGAGCGCAGCGCGGAGCGCGGCGCGCGCGGAGGCGGATTCGGCCGCGCGCGCGTGAAAAAAAGCATTGTCGACCGCGTAGGGCATCATGGAGATGCGTCGGTCGGGGATGCCGCTCTGCTGATAGTAGCGGCCATTGAGCGTTCCGATCGCCAGAAAGCCATCCGCAACTCTCTTGAGCCACGCAAATAGCAACTTTTTGAGCTTGCGCTTCGGCGCACCGCGCAGGCTGCTGATCGCGGTCGCCTCGTCCCGTACCAGCACCTTTATCCCGCGCCGCTTCGCCGCCGCCATGGCCGCCCAATGCTGCCAGCGCATGTAGCCGTGGACCCAGAGCGCATCGAATCGTCCGGCCTCGAGCCTGGCCGCAAGTCCATAGTTTATCGGCCGCCAGAACGAAGGATTATTCTTTGATCCGAGCGCCGGGAGGAACTCGTATTCGTAGCCGCTGAGCAGCGGCACGTCCCAGCGAATCGCGCGCGAAAACCCGCGATCTACAAACTCGCGCAGCGAGACATCGCTTGCGAAGAAGACCTTGAGCCGGATGTCCGGCTCGGCGGCGATTCGTCGCAGCAGCGGCGCCTGGTACTGGATCGGATGGGTTACCAGGTAGGCCAGTCGAACGCCGCTCTTCATCAAAGGCCCACGGAGCCGGTGCGGCGAGTCGACTCCGGCTCCGCCAGGGACTCGTCGAGCGCCGCACGTGCCGCGAAATAGACTTCATCGACGGTAATCGAAGTAATGCATTTCTTCTGGAATTTCGCGCATCGTTCCAGAGCGCATCCTTCGCACGGCACACGATGATAGACGACCCGATGATGGTCGCCGTAAGGAGACCACAAGCGAAGCGGCAGGCGCGCGCTGAACACCGCCACGCACGAAGTTCCCATCGCAGCCGCCAGATGCATCGGTCCGCAGTCGTGCCCGACAAAGAGCCGCGCCCTTGCCAGCAGCGCAGCCGTTTCGCGAGGCGTCGCCGCGCCGCACAGATTGATGGTCGGTCCGCGCCAGCGGGCCGCAGCCATGTCGCTTACCGACGCCTCCCGCGCCGCCCCGACCAGCACCAAGCCGAGCTCGGGCCGGTCTTCGCCCAGACGCGCCAGCAGAGCCTGCCAGTTCCCGACGCCCCAGTCCTTGACTTCAATCCTGGCGCCAACGCTGCAGGCGATATATTGCTTGCTGCCGGGCCATCCGCGCACCAAAGTCGCCGCGCGTGCCTGCTCCTCGGCACTCAAGCGCAAATCCCAGCTGGCCCGTTCCGCCAGGCGAGCGTCGCCCAGCTCTCTCACGCATCGCGCAAGCCGCTCCGTCTCGCATTCGTAACTTTGGCTGGCTGCGTCGTAGTGGTAGCGCTGGAGCTCGCGTCGCCATGGGGGCGGTATTATCTGCCCGACTCCGCTTGCGCGGAAAAACGCAACGTCCCGCATCAGGGCTCGGAGGCCCCTAGGTTCGGCCAAAAAAATCAGAAGCTCGGGGCGTAGCGACCGAATCCGGCGCGACAGCGCAGCGAGCGCTCTCAGCCCGCGCAAACCTCGTGGATACTCGATGAAACCGTGGACCAGCCCCGAACCGCCCAGCACGTCAGCCGCCGAGGGCGTGGTGGGACCGACGGATCTGTTGCTCAATAGCCAACGCTCGGCGTCGGGAAAACGCCGCGCGATCAGATGAAAGCAGGGCAACGCGACCACGGTGTCGCCCAGGCTGCCTAACCGGTAGATCAGAATCCGTCTTGCGGCCATGCCGCCACGCAAACGCAGCCCTACACCGCTTGCGACCGACCGCGCTTATCCGCCAGCGGCCGCCGCCGCACGATCCGTCACGAGCTTGCCGTTGATCGGCCTAAGCGCCCGCCAGAGAACGGCCAATCCGTAGCAGCCCAGCATCAAAATCGCCCACCGCATCAGCCCGATTACACCCGCGTAGCTGGTCTCGATCCGCAGAACTGAATCCAGCGTCAGCCCCGCCATGATCACGTAGAGCCCCCGGTACCCCTTCAGCAGATTCAGCATCGCGGCGCCGACGGCGAACGCACCGGCCATCAACAGCGCGAAGATCGCCACCGCCAAATAACCGAAATCAATCAGCGTTACTCCCAGGAGATTGGTATTATAGTCCGAGGTGTAATTCGAGTTATACCCATACAATTCGTCAAACTCCAAATCGGGGTTTACATACTGCTTCGTGGGCCACATAAATAGTGGAATGTGATTCTCGATTTCGTGCGCCAGCAGCAGGCCTTCCTGAGGTCCCTGGCGCTCAATCGCCCGCAGCACGATATAGTCGTAATCCCAGTCCGCCCCGCGTGCGGCAACGTTTCTGACGGTCGTTTGCCAATCGCCGGCCGCCGCAGCGAGCCGTTTGTCGCTCTTGTCGATGCCCAACCTGAGCGCGATGGGGTCGAACCAGTACTCGCGATAGGTTTGATAAATATTGCTCGCGACGAACATCATCCCCAGTACCACCATCCACCGGACCGCGGCCCGGAGCGCAAAAGGATTGCTCCGGCGGGCGAGGGACCATAGCACCAGTCCCAGCAATAGCACTTCGAACTCGACCGTCCGTCCCCAGGTCGCAGCCAGGAACAGCATCGCGACCGACACCATCAGGGCTACGCATCTTTCCGTTCCACGACCAATCAGAGATTTTGTCCACGCCGCCACAAAAAGCCCCTGGATCAACCCGCTGTACTCAATCTGTTTGGCGCTGGTGAACAGGTACGGCAGGCCTCCGGGGACGAGTCTCACGTCGGAATCGGACAGCACCCCATAGCGGCGGATGCCGTACAACGTAAGCAGGCCCATCAGCCCGGCAACCGCGACCAACGACCATACGGAAGTCTCCGCGGCGAGGCCGGCAATTCGGTTGAGTCGAAGCGCCCCCTTCAACCGCTCCGGCAACCGCGACATCAACAACCTGACTCCGACAAGACTTGTCGCGAGCAAAATGTACACGGTGACGACAGTGCGCGGCTCGTAGCCGCCAAGATCCGCCAGCGACGCCTCAACCAGGGCGACGCCGCCGTAAAATACCCCCACCATCAGGATGTACAGATCGGCCAGGTCGAAGCGGGCCGCCTGCCACCGCCGATGGCAGACGGCTCCCGTTACGCCCAGCCACAGCAGGGAGAGCAATATGACTACCGCGTTGGTCGTCATGGATAGCCGGTCCGCTCGCGAGCGCCAATTGCAATTTGGCGGTTCATCGCTTCCGCCGCTCTCGGTTGAACCGACTTTTCTTTCCGCGAAAGGCCTTTCGCCGCGGCGAGGATCGCCGCCAGCCGGTCGCCGTAGGTGTGCCCCCCGGTGGTCACGCGCAGATATTGCGCTTGCGCGATTTCGGCTCGCTCGCGCTCGTGAGCCAGGTAGTAGCGGACCTTCGCCGCGAACTCCTGGGGCGAGGAGAAGTACGCGCCTTCGTGCTCGTCCTGGAACAGCGCCAGATGTTCATCGGCGCGCTCGGCCAGCATGAAGCAGCCGCAGGCCGGAAGCTCGAAGCTGCGCATCGAGTGCGTGTCGCGGTTGGCGTGCCGCACCAGGTTGACGGCGATCCTGGCGCCTGCCAACGCCAATCGAAAATCGCGCCCCAGCGCGAAACCTCGCCAATAGCGGCGCAATCGAAGGCTGCGGTTCCACTGACCTCCGTAAAGCGCAAGCTTCAGACTCGGGATTTGCTTGAGGAGGTGCCTGAAGAAGACAATCCGCTCGCGATCATACGAACCGATGAAGACCACGTCGGAATCGAAGCGCCGGCGCTCTTCGGCGCTCGCGGGCGGCTCGGGAAAATGCACCGACGGCTGGTAGCCAAACGGGAGATACATGACGTTGGAGCATCCGGCTCTGACGACGTCCTTCATGATCGCCCACTTGGTGCATACGTAAAGGTCGTAAAGCGGGATCGTCTCGATCTGGCCCGGCGGGCTGACTCTGGAATTGAAGGGGTCGTCGGTCGCGTAATTGATCAGGGCTGCGCCGGTGGCGGCTTTGACCCGAGCCAGAGTCGCGCGAGTCAGAAAGGCCCCCTTGCAAATCAGGATCAGGTCGGGGCGAAACGCGACCGCCTGCGTAAGAAAGCGGCGATTGATTGCCGCGCAATCGACTGGAGGGCGGCGCGCGATGCGCCGCGCGATGCGTTGCAGCAGACGGCTCCCGCCCTTATCGAACGGAGCTTCATCGCAGAACTCGTAGCTGAACTCGCCGGCGTCTTTTTGCGCCAGTTGTGCAGCCGCTTCCACGAAGAACGGACTGGTGGGGCGGTAGGCGCTCGTGTCAGACAACAGCAGACGCACCGCTACTTTTCTCTTTCCGCCGCGGGCGCCGTTTGCGCCTTCGTTCGCTTCGGCCGGCGCCGGCCTCCCACCCGATAGGGAACTGGATTTTGCCTGCTCGCGCGCCGCAAACCGATGAACGCGGGCCGCCTCACTGGGCGGCGTCGCTTTCGGCCGGCGCATTGGCAGGCGCCCATGAGGGGCCGACGGCCTTTTCAAGCAGCATCAGATGCTGGCGGCCCACGTCGTCATCGATCCGGGCCAGCTCGCGTATTGGCACAAGCCGAACGCGATCGAAACCGCCATCGCGCGCCATGCGCTCAGCCTCGGCGGGGGCGAGCCGAACCTGCCTGAGCCTGAGCCATTTCTCCCAGCCCCGAAGCTCGCGCCTGTCGCCTTCTCCCGGACCGAGCACGAGATGGCACAATGTCTGGCCGCCCGGCCGCAGGACTCGGTAAAACTCCCGAAAGAAATCGGCGGCGATCCGCGTCTCGAGGTGCTGAATCACTGCGAACGAATAGATCAGGTCGATGCTTGAAGTCCCGATGAAGCGGAGGTCGGAGCGGTGGTTGATGGAATAGGTAATGTTCGAGGCCGGATTGAGCAGCGCGGCGCATGCGATCACCCCGCGAGACACGTCGACAGCGATCACTTCGGAGACGTCGGCGCTGACCGCCTTGGCCAGATAGCCCGGGCCGCATCCGAAGTCCAGCACGCGCATCGACGGCGCCACCCGCGGCCTGATCAGGGCTTCGTGAATCGCCCGCCGAGTAGCGGCATTGCGCGCGAACTCACGCTCCAACGCCCCGAGCTTCAGCACCGCGCCGAACGGCCGGTCCGAGAAATGGGGGCTAAGCGCGAGCAGCCTCAAAGCCAACGCTCTTCGCTTGCGCCTTGGCGCGGCGGCGAGCGCCCATTCCACGAAGCGCCGGTTCAGGAACTCCTGTTCGCGCGAAAGCAGCGCCAACAGGAGCTTGCCTGCCAGCACACGCGGCATTCCGATCGCGACCGTCACGTTTTGTGCCAGCTTGGGGGCGCTTGCTTTCTGCGCGGTGCCTCGCGCTCCGCCCCGGGCGGCGAGGCTCCCCGTCTATCTTTGCTCGACCCGCCCCCGGGAGCGCCGGCTCCGGCGCCAAGCCAATACGACAGGTCGCGCCCGGCAAGCCGGGATACAAGGGCGACGTCGGCGGCGAAGAACTCCGCCAGTTCGGCCCTGAAAGTGGGAGACAGCGGCAGGCGGGGCGTGGCAAGCGCCGCTTCGACTTTCGACAGAGCGCCGAATCCGCGCTCCACGCCGAGTGCCCGCTTGAGCCCCTGCGAACCACGCCTGGCGAGCAGGAGCAAGCGCTGCAGGCGGACCGAGCGCGGATATATCCCTTCGTTGACGATGGGAAAGTGCTCGCGGCCGTCAGAGGGGAGACCCAGAAAGCGAAGCGTATCCTCGTATATGTCTGCCGGCGCGGCGGCGAAGTCCTCGAATAGCACCAGCCGAAGATGCTCGGCGGGCACCTGTTCGTACCAGCGCTGAAGCTGGGCGCCCACCCGACACAACTCGCCGTACTGCAGAAAGGAGGGCGTCGGACAGTTGTGAGGCACCGCCCGCCCGGCCTTCCGTTCGACCTGCAGTCTCCACGCCTGCTCGAAGGTCGGGGCGGGTTCGAACGCGCGCCGGCGGTTCCACACGTACCAGGAGTACGCCATCTCGAGCGGGTTGCGGACGATGGCGATGAAACGAGCACCCGGCTGCAAGCGAAAAATCCGGCCGGCGGCGACCGTCGAGTTCATGTAGGTCACCGACTTTTCGCCGAGCGCCAGATGCTGCGGTCGCGCGGCCGCGAAAAAGCCGTAATATTCCGCTTCGCTCGCCCGGTCGCGCGGCTCCAGCTCGACGTCGGGGCAGAAGAAGTTGGGCTCGGTCGGATAGAATAAAATCGCCGGATGCTCCGCGAGGTACTGCGCCAGCGCCGTGGTGCCGCACCGGCGCGCGCCGATAATGAAGAAGTTGGGCAGCGCATTCATCTGACCGTCACTCGGCCTTTCCCGCGTCGTCAGTTTTTCCTTGCAGTGCCGCGCGGTAACTCGATATCGCGCGCTCGCCGAAATCGTCCCAACCATTGATCGATTCGATACGGCGTTTCGCCGCACGCGCCATCTCGTCACGCAGATCGGGATCGCGATAGAGACGAAGGACTCGGTCGCGAATCGCCTGGGGGTCGCGAATCGCAACGATGAAGCCTTCGACGCCGTCGGTAATAAGATCCTCGGCCCCGGTGTTCGTCGTAGCTACAATCGGCAGCCCGCACGCCATGGCCTGAGGCTGCACCATGGCCAGCCCTTCTTCGATCGAGGCGATCACGAAGACCGAGCACTGACTGTAGTAGCGGAAAAGCTGCCCGTTCGAGATTACACCAAGATAGCGAAAGCGCCCTTCATATCTGGCAAGCAAGCGTTTCGTTTCCGGCATGCGCGGGCCAATCAACCAGATCTCGAACCTGGGCAGTGAAAGCGGCGCCAATGCCTCCAGCAAGTAAGGGATCCCTTTGCGAATGCTGAGGGCTCCCACGTACACGACGCGGAATACGTCGTCTTGTCTGGGCACCGGATGAAACCGGTTCAGATCGGCGCCGAACGGATTAAGACGCAGCTTGGATTCCGGCACGCCCTGCGCCACAAAGGTTCGGTAGGCAAAGCTGCTGGGCACGAAGATCAGGTCGCAGTTCGCATACTCCCAAAGCTCGCGCTCCACTCCGCGCCGCGAGAATCCGCGAAAGGGCATGCCCTGAAGCTCGTATTCGTGGCCGACGATGCTCTCCTGATAAAGGATATGAGACGAGCCGCGATCGCACACGGTCAGGGCGCCATACCGATTCTTCGCCGCCTGATGACTCTGCACCGCATAAGACGATAGCGAATGGAACACCTCGCACGGCTCGATTCGCCGCGCCATCCAGTGATCGAAGCTGGTGATCGCGTGATAGTTGAGGACGGGTGAGCGGCTGAGCGCATCCACGGCCATCATCGGAGTCAGCAGCCACGGAAAGGTGCTCACTTTCGACCGCGGCAGACGATCGACCTTCCATCGCGGGTAGGCGGTGTACATCCGCCGCAAGCGGCCCCGGCGTTGTAGTTGCCGCGCCAGCTCAAAGGTATGAAACCGTCCGAAGCTGCCGATGCAGACCTGCAAAGCTTCCGACAGGCGTCCTTCTCTGTCTTGCCGCAGGCTTGCCGGCGGCAGACACGAGCCTGCAGCGCTCTCAAGACCTCGAGGGGCGCGTTTGCTCGAAGGGCGTCAGCTACCCCGCCGCGGCAAATTAGCCAGGGCGCACCTGGGCACTTTCGCGCCACCAGCGGATGGCCTCTGCGAGGCCTTCCGCGCGCGACCATTTGGGCCTCCAACCGACCTCGTCGCAAAGGCGGCGGACGTCGGCCACCAGCAGCGGCGGTTCCTCGGGACCGCAAGAGAGCGCGCCGAATTCGATGCGATCGACCAGGTCGAGCTGACGGCCGATCATGCGAATTAGACCACGAACCGAGACCGGCTGGCCGGAAGCGACGTTGATCGGCCCCTTAACGTCGCTGTCGAACAACACGGCAAAGGCCTCAGCCGCGTCCTGAACGGCGAGGTAGTCGCGCACCTGCAAACCGCTGGTGCAGCGCGCGCGCCCGCCCGCCAGTAGCTCGCGGATGACCGACGCCACCAGGCGCTCGGGCGCCTCGCAGGGCCCATAGAGATGGAAAATGCGCCCCCACGCCCAGCTCAGCGCCGCCGCCTCGGCGAGTGCCTCGACCGCTTCGCGCAAACGGTTCTTGCACACGCCGTAAAGCGTGGCAGGCCTGAGCGCGGTTATCCCTTCGGAGAGAAAGCCGCAGCGCCAATCGTACTCTGCGCAGGTTCCCGCGACGACCAGCCGCCGGCCGCCGCAGCGCGCAAACTCCTCGACCAGCGCGATACTTGCCCGCAGCCATCGCAGATTCTCCACAGAGGTCCGATACTCAGCCGGCGTGGTCTCCCACGCGAAGTGAATAAGCCCCTCGGGTCGCACCTGCGCCATCAACTGCGCAAGCTGCTCGGCGTCGAGCAGGTCGCAGGCGTGCCAGTGCGCATCCGACGCGGCGATCGGGGCGCCGCGGCGAGAAACCGCATGGACCTCGAAGCCGCGGCGGATCAAACGCGGCACGCAATGGCGTCCGATGAATCCGCCGGCGCCCGTGACCAGGACCCGCTTCATTCCGCGAAGTCCGGGTAGCTGCGGTCGCGCTCGGACATCAGCGCGGGCGGGAAGGGCCATCTGACGTGAAAGGCGGGGTCGTTCCAGCGCACGCCGCGCGTGCACTCGGGATGGTAAGATTCGGAGATTTCGTAGAACACTTCGCAGTCGTCGGCCAACGTGAGGAAGCCGTGCGCAATGCCCTCGGGGATGTAGATCAGCCGGTGGTTTTGCGCGCTGAGCTCGGTCGCCGCCCATCGCCGATAACTCGGCGAGTGCGGCCGCAGATCGATAATCACGTCAAAGATCGCCCCGCGCGTGCATCGCACGAGCTTGCATTCAGCATGCGGCGGCGCCTGGTAGTGAAGCCCGCGCAGGGTGCCGCGCTTGGGATTGAAGGAGACGCTCGATTGCGACACCTGCGGATTCAGACCCCGCTGTGCGAATTCGCGCCGGCAGAACGTGCGCGCGAAAAAACCCCGTTCGTCGTCGAGCCGTTCGGGGGCGACCACGAATGCTCCGGCCACGGCCGTCTCCTTGAATTCCATCTCCCAACTGATTCCTCCTGCGCCAGACTCAATAGGTCAGAATCGTCGGCTCGGGAACAGGCGAAATAAACCTTCCGCCGGCCGCCAGATAATTAACCTGCTGACGGATTATTTCATCAGCGATATTCCAGGGAAGGATCAGCGCGTAGTCGGGCTTTCGCGCGAGCAATTCTTGCGGTGGCAGAATCGGCAGATGTGAACCGGGAAGAAGCATCCCCTGCTTATGCGGACTGCGATCGACCGTGAACTCCAGCAAGTCGCGCCCGATGCCGCAGTAGTTCAGCAAGGTATTACCCTTGGCCGGGGCGCCGTAGGCCGCGATGCGCTTGCCGGCCCGGCTGATGGCGCGAAGCGTCGAGAGCAGTTGCTCTTTGAGGACGAGAACCCGTTGGCCAAATGACGCGTAATGCGCAAAGCGCGTCAGACCGCTCTCCTGTTCCTGATTCAACATCCGCTCGACGCGTCCTTCAACAGGGCGGACCCCGGGATGCTGCAGGAAAACGCGCAGCGAGCCGCCATGGACCGGCTGACGGACGACGTCGAACAGCTCGAGCTCGGCGCGCCGCGCGAGATTTTCGATTGCACTCAGCGAATAGTAGAAAACATGCTCGTGATAGATGGTGTCGAATTCGGTCTTGTCCAGCAGTTCGCGCAGATAGGGAAATTCGAACGCTGCGACACCATCGCGTTCCAGGCATGCCCCCACCGCGCCCAGGAAATCGTTGATCCGGGGAACGTGAGCGAGAACGTTGTTGCCGATCATCAAATCGGCCCTGCCCTGCTTCAAGACAATCTCCGCCGCAGTGTCCGAGTTGAAAAACCTGCAAAGCGTGGGCAATCCTTTGCGATTCGCGGCGGCTGCGATATTAGCGGCAGGATCAACCCCCAAAACCTCGATACCGCGTCGCTTGAAATACTGCAGCAGGTAGCCGTCATTGCTGCCGATTTCGAGCACGCGGCTCGTCGGCCCCAGGTTGAAGCGTTCGATGTGGGATTCGGCCATCTTTCGCGCATGCGCGAGGAAGCTGTCCGAATAGGAAGAAAAGTAGGCATAGTCGGAGAACATCTTTTCCGGCGCAACGGTCTCCGACAACTGGACCAGATGGCATCGTCCGCAGTAAGCCACCGCCAGAGGGAACCTTTCCTCGCGCTCCGAATCCGCCTCGGAATGCAGGTAGGCATTTGCCAAAGGCATTCGTCCCAAATCGAGAAAGATTTCGGGCGACGCAACTCCGCAGCCCAGGCACTTGCGGTCGGATGGCTCCGGCATGACCTCGACTAGCTCGCGCGGCGGCGGCCGCGACGGTGGTCAGCGTAAACGCGGTCGGAGTATGCGGCGGCGGGCGCGCCTTCACGCCAGCGCAAGGCCGAATCGAGCCGGTCCGCGTCGATCAACCGTTTCAGCTGCGCCAGGCGCGTGAATCGCCAGCCCTGAAAGGCCGACTCGGTCATCCCATTGCGCCGGCAGTGCGCGATGATCTCCTGGGCCCCATGGTGCGCCGTCCATCGCGGCCGGTAGGCGGGCAGCTCGCGACCGATGCGGGTGAAATCAACCCGGTAGTTGCGCGGGTCGCGACCGGCCGTGCCGGCGTATTCAACCCTGCATCCTGGGAGCAGCGCGCGGACGATCTCGGCCAGGTCGCGAATCCGGTAGTTTTCGCTGTCGCGTCCAACATTGAAGGCCCGGTTGTGCACCGCCGCCGCCGGCGCCTCCAGGGCGGCGGCGAACGCGCAACAGATATCCTCGACGTGCACCACTGGGCGCCACGGCGTGCCGTCGCTCATGATGCGGATCGCGCCGGTCGTGTAGCCCCAGCAGCAAAGGTTGTTCAGGACGAGATCCGCGCGCAGCCGCGGCGAGAAGCCGTAGGCGGTGGCGTTGCGCAAGTAGATCGGTGAGAAACCGTCCCCCGCCAGCTTGTCCAGCGCCTCCTCGGTGCGCACCTTGGACTCGGCGTAGGCGGTCAAGGGCTTGAGCGGCGCGGTCTCGGTCAGGGTTTCGTCCCCTGCGGCTCCGTATATGCTGCACGACGAAGAGAACAGAAAGCGCTTTACCCCGGCGTCCTTGGCGAGCCGGGCCAGCCGCACCGAGGCCAGATAGTTGATCTCCAGAGTGAGCTCACGATTGAGCTCGCCCAAGGGGTCATTGCTCAGCGCAGCGAGATGCACAACCGCGTCAAAGCCGGCCAGCGTACTTTCGTCGAGATCGCGAATATCCCGGCGCAGCGCGGGGAGCTGGCAATGGCCGTCGCCGAATTCGCAGCCCTCGAAGTATCCGGTGTCGCAGCCGGTTACGCTGTGTCCCGCAGCCATCAACACGCGAACCATGACCGAGCCGATATAGCCGGCGTGGCCGGTGACCAGAACCTTCCACGGCGCCTTCGAGCCGGTCACTACCATCGCCTCCACGGCGCTTTTCCGTTCGCCCACAGCTCTTCGAGCTGCTGCTTTTCGCGGTAGGTGTCCATGCATTGCCAGAAACCGGTGTGCTGATAGACCGCGAGTTCCCCCTGTTCGGCCAGCCGCGACAGCAGACCGGCCTCGAGCGTGTCGCCGTCGCCGCGGATAAAATCGAGGACGGCCGGTTCGAACACAAAGAAGCCGCCGTTGATCCAACCCTGATTGACCTGCGGCTTTTCCCGGAAAAGGGTGACCCGCCCGTTGTCGATCGCGAGTTCGCCGTAGCGCGACGAGGGGCGCACCGCCGTGACCGTTGCCAGTTTGCCTTCGCGCCGATGAAATCTCACCAGCGCATCGAGGTCCACGTCGGCGACGCCGTCGCCATATGTGGCCATGAAGGCCGACCCGCCGACGTACCCGGCAACTCGCCGGAGGCGTCCGCCGGTCATCGTCTTGTCGCCGGTTTCGGCCATGGTCACCCGCCAGCCGTCTTCGTCGTGCCTGCCATGGTATTCAACGCGCCCGCAGCCGAGGGTCACTGTGACGTCGCAATGCCGGCTCTCGTAATTGAGGAAGTAATCGCGAATCACGTCCCCTTTGTAACCCAGGCACACCACGAAATCGGTGCACCCGTAAAGGGCGTAGATCTTCATGATGTGCCACAGGATTGGCCGGCCCCCAATCTGCACCATCGGTTTCGGCCGATATTCAGTCTCCTCGCGAAGCCGGGTCCCCATGCCTCCCGCAAGTATCACGACCTTCATGGTTGTGGGTCAGATGCGATTAAGGTCGGCGCTCGATTTTGACTATGCGGCGATTAAGCGCGGCGCGAACGCAACTCCATCGGCCCTGCTGGGCCGGATCGTTCGCCGCGCGCGATCGGGGACTGCTATTCGTTTTTCGTCAACGGCAGCCAGAGGCCTGGACTGTACCAAGAGGGAAGCGGCGCGGTTGCCATGCATATCCGGCTCAGAGAACGCAGCGGCGGATCGGGCGAATCGCGGCAGAGCGACAGCCCCTCCCGCACCTCGCGCCATTTCCGCCGCTTTACCAGCTCGCCGATCCGGCGTATCCATTTCCTGCGGAATTTTCCCGGCAGCCTCCGCGCATGCTCATCCACTTCGTCCGGCATCAGATGCCGATACCGGTCTAGCGCGCGCCGATACGTCCCGAGGGCCCAGAATAGCTGCTGCCAGGGATAGCCAATGTATGGTCGCTCCTCCCCGTCCGACGCCAGCGTGATGAGCGGTTCAGGAACGTAAGCCACATCTCTGCCGCAGGCGAGCGTGAGCCAGAGATCGACATCGCTCGCGATGCCGAATTGCGCATCGAAAGGACCGGCCGCCTCGAACTCTTCCCGCCGCAACATCACCGTGCCCCACACGCACGAGCTGAAGGTCGAAAAATAGTAGCGGGCAATCGCCGCCCCCGGCAGGGCTCGCCCGGCGGTGGCGCGATAAAGGCGATGTTTGCCGGAAGGAAGCAGGCTTTCGTAGTCGTTGAAGACAAACGGGGCTTCAGGATTCGCGTCGAGAGCACTCTTCCATTGCGCAATCAGATCCGGACGGTAGATGTCGTCGTCATGCAGGATCGCGATGTAGGAGCCTTTTGCCTCGGCGATCGCCGCGTTAATATTTCCCGGCATCCCCAAATTGCGCGAATTCCGCCGATATCGCAGCCGCCGGTCGCGAGCCGCGCAGGCCGCGACCACTTCGGGGGTCCGATCGCCGGAGCAGTTATCGCTCACGATCAGCTCGAAGTCAGCGAAGCTCTGCTCGCGCAAGCCCGCAAGGATGCGGCCCAGCGAGTCGGCCCGATTGTAGGTGGTCAGGCAGATGCTGACTTGCGGCGTCACGGCTCGGCCCGGGTTCCCTGATAGAGGGGGCGATGCAGCCACTGGCCAAGGACGCCAAGCATCTGCTTGCCGGCCGCTTCCAGCTCCCGCACGCGAGGCACGGTGAGTGCGGCAACCGAGACGCCGGTTATGCGCCGGGCGCCGAAGAGAAGCACTGCCCCGACCGCCGCGTATCCGAGCAGCGAGGCCAGCGCCGCGCCCATAATCCCAAAGGGGACCAGCATCGTCTTCAACCCCACTACGGTGACGACGAGACCCGCCAGCTCCGCGTACAAGGGGACGGACGGCGCGCCGAAGCCGCGTAAACCCTCGGCCAACACCGCGTTGGAGCCCAGGACCGTCGCGGCTGGCACCAGAACCAGCGCGGCGAGGATCGAGCCGGAATAGCGGGGGCCAAACAGCAGCGGCACCGCGAACGGCGTGGCGATTGCGATCGCAAGGCAGACCGGCAGCGCCACCACGACGGCCATCCGGCTGCGGATTGCCAGACGCCGAGCGGCCTCTTGCTGACCGGAAGCTGCCGCGACTGACGGCATCGCCACCGCACCGATCGCGTTGAGGAGAGGTCTGGCGGCGTCGCTCCACGCAACCGCCACTGCGTAGAGGCCGAGATCGAGCGGCGGGAGCAGCGAAGCCATCAGCATCTGGTCCAGGCGCATGTTGAGCAAATTGGGCACGCTGGTCATCACGCAAGGAAGGCCGTAGCCGAGCATCGCGGAAAATTTCTGCGGATCGGGAGTGAACGGTCCCGGAATCCGTCGGGTCACCAGCGCACCGAATGGCACTATGAGCAGGGCGAGACCAACCAGATTGGCGGCGGCCACAAACGTGGGCGTTGCACGCGAGAATCCCCAGGCCGCTATCAACACTGCCAGCCACATCGCAGCCGGCATCAGGCGCATCAGGTTCCACCGCGCGAAGTCTCCCATCCCGCGCAGCGGATGCAGCATCATTCCGACCAATGCGAAGACGGGTATCAGCAGCAGGTACCATCGTCCCGCCCGAACGATCGCGGGAGCCTGGGCGTGCAGCAACAGCGGCATCATGATGTAGGCCGCCACCAGGAAGGGGACCGAGGACAGCAGCGCGATGACGATGGCCGAGCCGAGATAACGGCCAGCCTGCGCGGGCGAGCGCGCGCAGTAATAGACCACGGCTTCGGGCATCCCCAGCATCGCCAAGCCTCCGAGAAAGGAGGGCCAGATCTGGATTGCCGCAAGCTCGCCGCGGCCGTCGGGTCCCAGCAGGCGCGCGGCCAGGATCCCGCTGATCGCGCCGAGCGCGGCCAGAGCCAGATTCGCCGCTGCCGTGAGTGTGGCGTTGGCCGCGAACGCGCTTGTGCCGTGCAGGTCGCGCCACAATGCGCGCACGTCCATGGGCTTAGGGAGGCCGGCGAGCGCGCGCGCATCGCCGACCGCATCCAAAAGTTTCCCGGGTCCGCGCGGCCGAGATTTCGATGCCTCCAGAAACACCCGGCTCCTTGCGAAACCTAAGCGCTAGAACGGTTCCCACTGAGTCCCGTGCCGCGCGGAAACCAGTTCGACCACCGGCGTAGCTGTCCTTTCGACCACCGCCACGAAGGGATAAAGATGCACCGACGCGACGGCAGACTGCAGAGCCGTGGTCCGGCAGAGCACGCTTCTTTCGTTGTCGTCCGGGTTCTGCGTCATCCCCGCCTCCGCATTCAAGGCCTGCGCGAACCCCTGCACGTACATCGCAAAGCCGTTGCAAATGCCGTGGATGTCCTCGACGAGGTAGATCCCTCCCGAACGCAGGAACGGCAGCAGCTCTTCGAACGCAACTATCTGCTCTTGCGGCGCGTGACCGCCATCGTCTATCACGACGTCGAGCGCCGGAGTTGCCCGTTTGAATTGCTTCCAAAAATCGCGATCGGCCTGGTCCCCGATGGAAATTCTGACTGACTCGCTCTCGAACCGTTTGCACGCGGGCTGAATGTCGACGCCGTAAACGTGCGCGCGCGGACCGAAGTAGTCTCGCCACATTTCCAGGCTGCCGCCGGCGTACACGCCGATTTCCAGCACGTGAACTTCGCGCCCGCGCAAACGGCCAAAGTGACGTTGGTATATGTCGAAATAGTGACGCCATTTTGTGATCCCGCGTCCTTCCCTGCGGCCGTCGAAGAAGGTCTGAAGCGGATTGGGTGGATCCGCGGGCATCCAGGCCCGGTCGTTCCGCCATTGCGCCACTGCGCGCACAGCGGACAATCCCTTCCACAAAAAGCGGCTCCGGAGGAGAAATCGCAGCGCCAGGTAGTCGTCCCGCGTCGGCGGCCGTTGAAGCACGGCTCCGACCCCTCGATGGATCAACCGGCGCGCGCGCACGTGGATCGGGATTGGGGTCCGAAGATTCTGCCCGGCTCCGCACATGAAGCGCGACATCATTCGACAATCAGAGCCTTCTACCGGCGGGCCCGCGGCAACGCCCGAAGCTCGATGCGCCTTAGCCGGAGCATCTAGCCGGCAGGAGCCGGCCGGCCCGGCGACGGATCCCCTTTGCGTACTTAGTCACCCTTAGCCAGGCGGCGCCCGCCGGCCCCAGGCCGAGCAGCGCGCGGTTGACGAACAGCACGTCCGTGTTGTCGAGCGAGAAGCGGATGACCTCGAAGCCGAGCGAACCCAACCGCGCCGTTACGCCGCGCACCCGCTCGTCGAGCTCGGGCCATATGAAATCGTGAAACTCGACGGTGAACTGTCCTACGCGCCGCAACACGTCCGCCGCCGCCTGCTCGAACATCGCCAGCTCGGCGCCTTCGATGTCCACCTTCACCAGGTCGATCGAGGCGCGCTCGGCCAGGCCTGCACGCGACAGAAACTGCTCAAAACCGACGACCTCCACCGCCACCTCGTCGCCGAGCTGAAAGCCGTTGCTCAACAGCGTGGGGCATCTACCCGGCGCGCGATGGAGCAGCGCCGTGTCGCCGCATCCGCCGAGAGCACACGGAATCACTTTCAGCTCGGAGCGTTGAGACAGCGTGCGATACAGGTCCGGATCGGGCTCGGCGCCGTAGACCGGGCAGGCGAAGCGTTCGGCGATCCAGCTGGCGAAACCGCCGGTGTTCATTCCCAGGTCGATCACCACCGAACCCGGAGCGAGCGCGTCCGCGATGAAGGTGTGTTCGCAGCACCGTTCCACCCGCCGCCAGCTCATCCGGCCGCCGTCCTTTGCCGCGCCCCACACATCGCGCTCTCTCGGCGATCGAAGTCGAAAGGACCCTGCCAGCTTCACGGGCTAGACTGCGGCGCGCGACTGAGTCGGTATCGCGCCGGTCGTGGAACGCGCGTTACGCACCTGTTCTTCGATCCATCGGTAGGTGCGCTCGAGCCCCTCTTCGAGGCTTATCTGCGGCTCCCAGCCGAGTACCGCGCGCAGGCGGGTATTGTCGGAGTTGCGTCCGCGCACGCCCTGCGGGCCGGCGACGTGGCGCTTGGTGATTGAGATACCGGCGATTGCCGCGACCATATCGGCGAGCTCGTCGATGGTGACCCTGCGATCCTGTCCGAGGTTGAGGGGCTCGCGGTACTCCGACCGCATCAGCCTCGCGATGCCCTCGACGCAGTCGTCGATGTAGCAGAACGAGCGGGTCTGGTGGCCGTCGCCCCAGATCTCAACCTCGTGATCGCCGACGAGCTTGGCGATCGCAATCTTGCGGCAGATCGCCGCCGGGGCCTTCTCGCGCCCGCCCTTCCACGTGCCGAGCGGCCCGAAGATGTTGTGAAAGCGCACGATGCGGGTTTCCAGGCCGTAGTCCTCGCGATAGTGGATACAGAGCCGCTCGGTCACCAGCTTCTCCCATCCGTAGGCGTCCTGGGGCTGCGCCGGGTAGGCGTCCTCCTCGCGCAGCGGCGCAACGTCGGCGGTGCTCTGGCGGTATTCGGGATAGACGCAGGCGGACGAACAGTAGAGATAGCGCCGCACGCCGTTTTGGCGCGCCGCCTCCAAGGTGTGGATATTGATCAGCGCATTATCGCGCAGGATTTGCGCGTGGTGCGAGCTGATGAAGCCCATGCCGCCCATGTCCGCCGCGAGCGCGTACACCTCCTCCACGTCGCGGGTGGCCCGCCGGCTGTTTTCGAAACGCCGCAGGTCGGCCACGATGAACTCGTCGGCCCGGCTCGGCTCGTACTGCGGATACTTGATATCCACCCCGCGCACCCAGCAGCCCGCCGCCTTGAGACGGCTTACCAGGTGATGGCCGATGAATCCCCCGGCGCCGGTGACCACGACCCGCCTCATGTACCGCTCCTTTCAGTCGATTCCATCTCGACCGCGGGAAATCCGGCGGCCGCGGCGGCGCCCAGCACGCCGGCGATCCTGCCCGCAGTGGCCCGCAAAACTCGCTCGCGGCCCCAGTGCTCCAAGGCGTAGGCGCGTCCCGCGCGGCCCATCCGCGCCGCCGCTGCCGGATCCGCGCGCAGCCGGGCGACCGCGCCGGCCAGCGCCCGGGGATCCTCGGGCGCAACCACGATCCCCGCCTGCGATCGCTCCACAACGCGCGCCACCTCGCTCCCCGTGCCGACCGACGCGATCACCGCCCGCGCCGCCGCAAGCAGCGTGATCACCTTGGACGGGAAGACGACGTCGGCCACCGTCCTCTGCTGCGTGACCAGGCAGACGTCGGATTTCGCCAGCAGCTCGTGGAAACGGCCGTGCGGCTGGAGCGGCATCAGATGCACGTTCACGAGGCCCATCTCGCGCGCCTTGGCCTGCAGGGACGGCCGCTCGGCTCCGTCGCCGACTAGCAGATAGACAATCCCGGGATCGTCGCGCGTCAGTTGTGCGGCCCGCAGCACGACCTCGAGTCCCTGCTTGACGCCCATGTTGCCGAAGTGCGCAACCGTGAAGCGTCGGCGCGCCGCGCTGACCCCTGCGCTGTCGCGAGGTGCAATCGAGAACAGCCGCGGGTCGGCCCAGTCGGAGAGCAGCGCGACCTTCTCCGCCGCCACGCCCTTGGCGACGATTCGCCGGCGCATCGCTTCGGTCAGCGTCGAAACCATGGCCGCGCTGCGATAGGCCGCCGCTTCCAGCCGATAGAGCGCGCGCACCAGGCGCCCCTGCGCGAGCATCCCAAGGTCGAGCGCCGCGTCGGGCTGCAAGTCGGCGACGTGAAATACGTAGGGCACGCGCCAGAATCGGCCGAGCGCGATCGCGCTCAGGGCAAGGCCGAGCGGCGGCGAGGTCACGAACAGCAGGTCGGGCCGCGCGCATCCGAGCGCGCGCACCAGGGATGAGCAGACGAAGGAGCCTTCGTGCAGGATGCGCCGCAGCGGGCCGAGCCGGCGCGGGACGTAGGCCCACGAGCGTAGGACCGTAACTCCGTTGCGTCGCTCTGAAGAGAAGGGGCGACGGCGATATCCTTCGGGCACCCGCCATCGCGGGTAGTACGGAGGCCCCACGCAGGCGATTACTTCGTGGCCGCGGGCGGCCAGATACTCGCATCTGCCGGTCGCAAATGGCGCGATTCCGGTTTCGTCCGGCCAATAGTTGATCCCGAGATACAGAATCCGCATGTGAAGGACGCGGCTTCGACCGACGTCTCAGCCGGCGCGGCGCAAGGAACGCAGGCGAGCGCCGGAAGGAGTGCGCGACTCTGCTCAGTCGAATACTATCCGCGCGTGATCCTCGGACGGACCGTCGGCAACCGCTTCTGTGCGCGAATAGTAAGAGTAATGATGGTAGCCGTTGTATGAGTAGTAACTCGCGTGATAAAGGCCGACCTGGTTAAGGACCACGCCCAGGATGCGGGCTCCCGCGTCGCCCACCCGCAGGCAGGCCCGCTTGACCAGCTGGCGCGAGGTTGTGCGTCCCGCGATCACGATCACGCCGTCGACGTGGCGTGACAGCACCACCGAATCGCTCACCGGCATCACCGGGGCCGAATCGATTATGACGTGGTCGTAGCGCGCGCCGAGCTCGCGCAGCACCTCGCCCATCCGGGCCGAGCCCAGTAGCTCGGGCGGGTCGGGCGGGACCGCGCCGGCGCCGATGAAGAAAAGGTTGGTGACGGCGGTGCGGTTGATGACCTCGTCCACCGCGGTCTGGCCGGTGAGCACCTCGGCAAGCCCCAGCTCGCTGGCGCATCGCAGAAGCTCATGGCAGCGCGCCTTGCGCAGATCGGCATCGAGCAACAGCACCCGGCGTCCCTTGTGCGCGAACGTGATCGCGGTGTTGACCGCGGTGATCGACTTGCCCTCGCCCGCCACCGCGCTGGTGATGAGCACGGTCTTGGGCGGCTCGCCCGCACGCGAGAGCAGAATCTGGCTGCGGACGGTGCGGTAGGCCTCGCGCGCCGTCGCCAGCGCCCAGCGCCCGTGTTTCGCCGCCCGTCCGGCCTTCTCCGGCGGCTCGTCCGCCGTCCGCCGAGCGAGCAGCTCGGGCGCGTCGCGCGCGAGCGTCTCGAGTTCCCGTTTGCGCTCGCCGCGATAACTGCCGTTTTGCAGACGGCTCATGTCCGGCACCAAGGCCAGCATCGGCAAGCGCAGGTGGCGCTCGACGTCCTCGGCGGTTCTGAAGGTGTCGTCGAGGTATTCGATTAGGAAAGCGACGCCGATCGCGCCGGTCAGTCCGAGCATCGCGGCGAGCATCAGCGCGAGGCCCTTGCGCGGGCTCGACGGCGCGGCCGGCACGACCGCGTTGTCGACCACCGAGACGTTAGTCGCGCGCACCTCGGCCGCCACGCCCATCTCTTTCATCCGCTTGAGCACGCTCTCGTAGAGCTGGCGGTTGGTATCGACGTCGCGCGCAAGGATCGCGTCCTTGAGCGAGGCGTCGTTGAGCGCCAGCGCGCGCGCCTTCTCCTGCGCCACCTCGCGCTGCAGCTCGTTCTCCCGTGCCACCGCGGCCTGGTAGCGCAGCCTGACGCTCCGGACGATCTCGCCCACCGTCTCGTCAAGGCGCGCGCGCGTGCCGTCGAGCTTCGCCTTGAGCGCAACCAGCGGCCCGTATTCAAGCGTATAGCGGCTCGCCATGCTCGCGTACTGGGCCTCCAGCGTCGCCAGCTGCGGCTTGAGCGCCTGCACCATCGGGCTGCTCACCACCCCGGGCAGCGCGTAGTAGTCGCCCTTGCTGATGAGGTCGGCCTGCGATTCGAGCGCTATCCTTTTGGTCTCCGCCGCGGTCAGCGCGTTGTTGAGGTCCTCCAGCCGCTTGAGCAGGATCTCGTTCTTGCCCTCGGTACTGAACTCGACGATCCCCTTGTCGTGCCGGTAGCTGTTGAGCGCGGCCTCGGACTTTTCCACCCGGTCGCGGAGCTCGACCAGCTTGCGCTCGAGAAACTGCTGGGCGGCCTGGCTCGCGCGCGCCCGCAGTTCCATCCCCTGGTTGACGTAGGCCCGGGCGTGGGCGTTAGCGACCGTCGCCGAAACCCGCGGATCGGGCGTGCTGAACGAGATCTTCACCAGGCGGGTGCCGAATTCGGGTCGAATACTCAAATCTCCCAGATAGGTCCTCACCAGCGCCGCGCCGACCCCGTCGATCTCGGGGGGGTCGACGCGGCGCGCTGCACCGGCGCTGCCCGAAAGCCCGTTCACCCACGCCTTGAGGCCCGACCAGTAATTCGCGATCAGGCCCCTTGGCCGGTTGGAATCATTGAAGACGGGGCTGCGTTGCAAGCCGAGGCTCTTGATGACTTGGGCGGCGAGGCTTTCGCTTTGCAGCAACGAGTACTGGGTCTTGTAGTAATCGTGCTCGGCGCTGTTTGAGGACTCGACCATTAGCTGCTTCATGTCGAGGACCTGCGGCGGCTGCGGCTCGATCAGAATCACCGCCGATGCGGTGTAGATCGGGGTCGCGACAAACACAGCCACACCGACCACCGTCACCACGCCCAGCGCGATGGTGGCGATGAGCGCGAGATGGCGGCGGACCACGCGCCAGTACTCGCGCAGATCGGGCTGCTCGTCGCCGGCACCCGCGAGCGCGCCGCGACCGGGGCCCGCGGGATGCTCGTGCAGCCGCTCGATAAAATACGGAGAGAGTTCCGACAACCTGCTTCCTCCGCCAAGCGCCAGCGCGCCTCTCATGGCACCGGCAGATACATCCCGGTGCCGAACTTGGTGAAGATCTCGTACATCGCGTACGGAACCGCGCCGGCCAGCGTGCGATCCACCATCACCACGTCGCCCGACTGCACCGGCGCGTCGGCCTGCTCGCCCGACTGAACGTCGGTGATGCTGAAGGGGATGCTCAGCCGCTGGCCGTCGGGCGCCGTGCGCAGGATCTCGCCGCGGGTACTGAACAGGGCGCCCCCCGCGGCCGAGACCGCGCTCAGCGCCGTCATCCCGGGCGTGATCCGGTAGGCGCCGGGGTTCTGGACCCATCCACCGACGGTGACTTCGCCGGCCGCCGGAATGATCAGCACGTCGCCCGGCCGTGCCGGCATGCTTAAGTACTGCTGCATCCCGGCGCGGGCCATGTTGATCGTGACCGGACGCAGCTTGGCGACGGCCGCGCCGAGCAGGCTTGCCGCCGCGTCGTGTGAGCCGCGCGGCGAAGCAGCGTCCGCGGGCGCGACCGCTCCGACCCTGCCGTCCGCGCCGCCGGCGCGGCGTCGCTGCTCCGCTGGCGGACCACCGTGCGTTTCGGCGTCGTCAGCGGAACCGGGCGAGCCGGAATCCGCCGTTGGCGCCTCGCCGTCCGACACCCGCGCCGCATCGACCAGGCTCGCCCGTTGGAGGGCTTTGCCGGCGGTGTCCGCGGGCACAAAGACTATCTTGGCTGCCGCCTCGGTGGTCATCCCGCCGGCGCGGTCGATCATGTCCATCAGCGTGTCGGCCCCACTGGTCAGCGTGTAGAGACCGGGCTGCTTGACCGCACCGACCACTGCGACCTCGCGGCTGCCGTAATGCTTGACGAAGAGCGAGACCGGCGGGTCGTACATGTACCTGCCGAGCCGCTGGCGCAGGGCCTCGGTCAGCGCCCCCTCGTCCATTCCTTTGACCGACATCGCCCCCGCCAGCGGCAACTGGATCGTGTCCTGCGGCGAGACTCGGACTTCGCGATGCTGGAGCTGCTCGAGCGGGACCGAGATTTCCAGAACGTCGCCCGGCCCTAGGGTGAAATCACTGCCGAATTTGTCGTGTGTGCGCCGCTGCCACAGCTCCTCCAGCCGCCGCCTATCGCTCCTCGCCGGCGCGCCGGAAACCGGCGCGGACAGTTCGGCCGCGCTCGCCGCTCGTGCCTGCGCCGGCGCGTATCCGCTCTGATTGGCGGCGCATCCAAGCACGCACGCGCAGGCTGCGCCCGCGACCGACAAAATTGCCGATCGTCTCACCGCGGTCAGAAAACTAATCATTGGAAACCCGCGCCTTTTATAGAACGAACAGGCTACCGCCGATCTCATCCCGTGCGGGCGAGTTGTGGAGGAAACCCCAAATCATGTGGCCAGCCGCGCAACCGATGCTGGCCAACGCGCTCATGTCGCGTCTGACCACCTTCGGGTGACGCGAAAATCATAGTCGTGGGCGACGGTATCGCGCCCTAATTAGCTACTTGAGAAACCCGATTTCCAACTCAGCGCAACGGCGCGCCGGCGGCAGATGACTCAATCGTCAGTCGCTGACCGGCCCCCGCTGCAGGCCGATTGTTGCTCCTCAAGGGTAGCGTGTCTCTGCAACATCTGATCCACGAAGTAAATCGAACTCCACACTCGATCAAGAAAAATATTTTGCTCTGATAACGTATTTCCGATGGATTTTGTTTTGTGGACGTTATGGATGTTATGACCGCCGGTCCTCGCTAGTGATTGCCCGCGTCTGTAATGTTCTGCAGACGGGAAATCACACCCCGAGATCCCGCGCGCGGCGGTCGACGCACACGCCACGCCTGCGGCCTGGCACGTTCATGTTCAACGCCGCGCCAAAAAATTGACGCCGGAGCGCCCGGCCAACGAATTCAGCTCATGTCAAAAAAACGTCGGCGCAGCCGGAAGTCCGGCGCCGCCGGCGCGGTTCAGACGGGATGGCGATTTAGTTGGTGGACGCACCTGGACTCGAACCAGGGACCTCTTGCATGTGAGGCAAGCGCTCTAACCGGGCTGAGCTATGCGTCCACCGGGAAGTCGAATTATCGCGCCGGTTACGGCCTGCCGCAAGAGCATCGCCGCCGCTAGGGCGAGCGGCGGACCCGCGCCCCATCAGCGCCCTCTGGGCATCCGCAGCACACGCTCGGCAATGATGTTGCGCTGGATCTCGGAGGTCCCCGCCTCGATGGTGTTGGCGCGCGCGCGCAGGAAATGATGCTGCCAGCGGCCCGACTGCAGCGCGTACGGCGAGCCCTTGACGAGCTGGCTTGCCGGCCCCTCGAGCGCCATCGCGAATTCCGTCATCCGCTGGTTCAGCTCCGACCAGCTCAGCTTGGAGATCGAGCCCTCGGGGCCCGGGTCGCCGCCCTTGAGAATCTTCGAGAACACCCGGTACGAGGTGTACTTCATCATCTCGAGCTCGACGTAGAACTGGGCGAGCTGCTGGCGCACCAGCGGATCGCCGGTCACGGGCGCGCCGTTGCGTATGGTCTGATGGGCCAGCTCGGCGATTTCGTCGAAAACGATGCGGAAGCGGGCTGCGAGCGCGAACGCCGCGGTGCCGCGTTCGTTGGTCAGCGTGGTCATCGCCACCCGCCATCCCTCGTTGAGGCCGCCGAGCAGATTGGCCCGCGGCACCCGCACGTCCTCGAAGAAGACCTCGTTGAACTCGGACTCGCCGGTGATCTGACGCAGCGGCTTGACGGTCACGCCGGGCGAGTGCATGTCGACCAGCAAATAGCTCAGCCCGCGGTGCTTGGGCGCCTGCGGGTCAGTGCGCACCAGGAGCATGCACCAGTCGGCGATATGCGCGAGCGAGGTCCATACCTTCTGGCCGTTGACGACGAACTCGTCGCCGCGCAGTTCGGCGCGCGTGCGCAGGGAGGCTACGTCAGAGCCGGCGTTGGGCTCGGAGAAGCCCTGGCACCAGACTTCCTCGCAGGTCAGTATTTTGCGCAAAAAGCGCTGCTTCTGCTCCTCGGTGCCGTGGGTGATGATGGTCGGGCCGGCCATCGAGAGCCCCAGCGCGTTGAGCGGGCCGGGCGCGCGATGACGCGCCATCTCCTCGTTGAAGATCGCCATCTCGGTGCGGCTGGCGCCCTGGCCGCCGTACTCCTTCGGCCACGACATCCCAAGCAGGCCGTTGAGGTACAGCCGGCGCTGCCAGTCGCGCAGGAATTCGACCTGGCTCATCCCCTCGGGCAGCTTCTGTTCGGCGGTGCCCCAGTTGGGCGGAAGGTTATCGCGCAGAAAACTCCGCACGCGCTGGCGAAAGCGCTCTTCCTCAGGGCTGAACGCCAGGTCCATCGATCGTTTCCCCGCCTAAGTTCGCCTACTACTTTATCGCGTCGATGAGTCGGATAAGCTCGGCGCGGCCCCATTCGACCTCGTGGCGATGCCGGTTGGCCATCGCCGCAAGCGCCTCACGCACCGGGCCGCTCTCCGGCGCGAGCGCGAGCGTCTCCTCGATCTTGCGCGCGACCCATTCTTGGCCGCGCATCAGCAGGTTGAGCCGCTCGCGCAGCGAGCCGAGCGCCGCCACCTTGGCGACGAAGGGCCCGACGGCGGCCGACGGCGTGCCGCCCTCCTGGCGAATCAGCCGCTCCAGCGTCGCCGCGTTGCGCAGCTCCTGCTCGCGCGCGTCGAGCAGCAGCGTGCGCAGCTCTTCCTGCTCGACTTCGCCGGCCAGCCGCGCCAGCACGGCGACGCCGGCGCGCTCCGATTCGAGCAGCAGATTGAGCATCCGTTCGAGCGCTGCCTCCACGCTGCGAATGTAGTATGCGCATCGAAACCGAGGCAACGCCGCCCGGCGGGTGTAAGCGCAGCCGATTCTGTAGGATTTCGCGCTACGGAGCGGCAGCGGCGAGACGGTCGCCGAGCAGCTCGGCCAGCCGCTCGGCCGGCGCGCGCTTGAGATCCGAAATGGCGAAGCCGGCGGCGGCTGGATGGCCGCCGCCGCCGAAGCCGCGCGCGAGCGCCGAAAGGTCAATCTCGCAGTCGGCGCTGCGGCGCAGGCTGACGCCTTGGCTGCGCAGATCGAAGAGCGCAATCACCGCGCGGCTTTGGCCCTCGTAGAGCGCCGCGGCAACCTCGCTGCTGTAGCCGAAGCAGCAGGCGCATCGCACGGTGATCCCGTTGCGGAGCCGCCGATCGACGATGGTCGCTCGCGCCAGCTCCAGCGAGCGCGCCATAGCCTGGCGCCCGGCCTCGAGCGCCGTGCGCAGCTTGCGCGTGAGCCGGGGCTCGCGCAGGCGGACAATCTCGCGGTACGACTCGGGGCCGCCCAGCGTCTGCACGGCGAGCGCCCAGTTCTCGGATTCGGGGATGCGATGGAGCCAGCGGTCGTGGTCGTCGGCGATCGCGGCGAAGGGCGCAAACCCCTCGAAAGAGCGCGCGCGGGCGGCCGGCAGCGAGGCCATCCGCCGGCGCAGGTAGTTAAAGGTCAGCCGCGCGGCCGAGTATTGCTCGGAGAGCACCCGCCCGGCAAAAGGGACCTTGAACTCGGGGGCGTCGGCACGGCTGACGGCGGTGCGATGGTGGTCGATCCAGTAGATGCGCGCGCCCTTTTGCGCCAGCTCAGTCAGATGCTCGCCGGTCGTCGGTTCGTTCCACGAAAGATCGGTGATCCAGATCTCGTCCTCCTCGCCGCCGGCTCGGAGTTCGAGTTCCTGGAGCACGCGGTCGGCGTCGTTATTGGCTACCAGCCGGACCGCCACGCGCTGGCCTTCGTAAAAGCGCGCGACCGCGGCGGCAGCGACCACGCCGTCGAGGCATGACGGCCCGTGGCTGATGATCTGGATGACGCGCCGGACGATTGCCTTGCTCATCGCGCCCGCAATCGTATGGTATCACGGCAGGCCGCGCGAGCATGCGGGCGCCGCGGGCTCGGCGGGGGGGAATGAAGCGCCGCCGCGGCCGTGCTAGATTTTCAATGACGCTTGTGATCACTGAACCCGGCCAGCCCTACCCAGCGGCGCCCGTCCAGCCGCGTATCTTGGAGCGCCCCGAGCATCCGGTCTCCCGCCGCGACATCGACCCCCGCGTGCTCAAGGTGCTCTACCGCCTGATCAAGGCGGGGCACACCGCCTACCTGGTGGGCGGCGGGGTGCGCGATCTGATGCTGGAGCGCAAGCCCAAGGACTTCGACGTGGCCACCTCGGCGCATCCGCACGAGGTGCGCGAGCTGTTCCGCAACTCGCGCCTTATTGGGCGGCGCTTTCGCCTGGTCCACGTCTTCTTCGGCCCCCACAACATCGAGGTCGCCACCTTCCGCCGCCGCGCCGAGGATGTCGCCGAGTCCGACGAGCCGCTGATCCGGCACGACAACACCTTCGGCACCGCGGAAGAGGACGCCTTTCGCCGCGACTTCACGGTCAACGCGCTGTTCTACGACCCGCAGAGCTTCCGCGTGATCGATTACGTCGGCGGGGTCGCCGACCTCGAGGCCCGATTGATCCGCACGATCGGAGATCCCGAGCTGCGGATGCGCGAGGACCCGGTGCGGATGCTGCGCGCGGTGCGCTTCGCCGCCAAGCTCGGCTTCGAGATCGAACCCGCGACCCGTGCCGCCATCGAGCGCCATCGCGCCGATCTGCTCAAGGCCTCGGTGCCGCGGCTGGTCGAGGAGATTTATCGCGCCTTCGGCATCGCGGCCGCGGCCCGCGCCCTCGAGCTGATGTGCGAGCTGGGGCTGCTCGAAATTCTGCTGCCACCGCTGGCGGCCTTTCTGCGCGCCGGCGCGACGCCGCCGTCCGGCAGCGCGACCGCGCGAAACCTGGCCGCGATGGGCCGGCGGATAAGCGCCGGCGCCGAACCAACCCACGCGCTCGTGCTGGCCTGCCTGTTTGCGGATTTGTACCTGGGCGCGATGCCGGGCGGCCAGCGGCCCGACCTTGTCAGCGAACTCAGGCTGCGTGGCTTCCCTCGTGCGGACGCCGAGCGGATGCGGCTCGTCCTTGAAGCGCTACCCCATCTGATGGCTCCCGGTAGGCGCACGCGGCGGCTGCTCCAACGTCCCTACTTCGCCGAGGCGCGTTGGGTGTATGAAATCGTCGCCCCGACCTACGGTGTCGACCCCGCAACGCTCGCGGATTTCCTCCGCGCGCCCGACGCCTTTCTCGCCGAGCGCGGCGGCGAGCCGCGCCGCGGCGAGGCGCACCGCGAGCCGGGCGCCGGCGAGCCGAGACGTCGCCGGCGCGGACGACGCGGCCGTCGCGGTGGCCGCGGGCGTCACCGGCGGCACCCTCGCGCCGCGGCGGCGCAGGCCGCGCGACAGGCCACCGAGGACGACGCCGCCCAAGGCGGTCATGCGCACGGCGGAACCGCTCGAACTCATCACGGCGACCGGCACGGCCCCGGCGGATACGGTGACACCGACACAACCGCCGGCGTGGACGAATCCCTCGGCCGCCCTGGCGAGACCGACAACTGATCCGAGCAGCCGGGGCTCTGGCGAATTGGCGGCCGCAATACGCCTATAAGGGCGGCCGTCCCGACCGGCGCCGCTTGTTCGGATCACCCGCTTTCGATTAGGTTTAATTGCCCCGGGACGCCCGCGAATCGCCGCGGCGGGCCGGAGATGGCAGCGAGCGCAGATTCCATTTCAAGAGGTCGGTTGTGGCGTCCAACGGCTTACGCACAGACAAAATCTGGATCGACGGCGCGATGGTCCCCTACGACGAGGCCAACGTGCACGTCCTCAGCCACAGCCTCCATTACGGCCTCGCCGTCTTCGAGGGGATGCGCTGCTACAAGTCCGACAACGGCCGCTCGGCGATCTTCCGCGCCCGCGAGCATATCCGCCGCCTGTTCGATTCCGCTCATATCGTCGAGATGCAGATCCCGTTCAGCCACGAGGAGATCGTCAAGGCCTGCTGCGACGTCGTGCGGGTCAATCGGCTGGAGGAATGCTACCTGCGCCCGCTCGCATTTTACGGCGAGGGCGAGATGGGCCTTGCCGCGCGCGGCAACAAGGTGCGGGTGGCGATTGCCGGCTGGCCGTGGGGCGCCTATCTGGGCGAGGAGGGCGCCAAGCGCGGAGTACGGCTTAAGACCTCCTCCTTCGTGCGCTTCCATCACAACTCCCTGATGCCGCACGCCAAGGCCTCGGGCCACTACGCCAATTCGATCCTCGCCGGCTACGAGGCGCGCCGCAACGGCTACGACGAGGCGCTGCTGCTCGATGTCAACGGCTACGTCGCCGAAGGCAGCGGCGAGAACTTTTTCGTCGTGCGCGACGGGGTGGTCCGCACGCCGCCGCTGATGTCGATTCTGCCGGGGATCACGCGCGACGCCGTGATGAAAATCCTGCGTGACATGGGAATCACTGTGCTCGAACAGCCCTTCCCGCGCGATGCCGTCTATATCGCCGACGAGGCGTTCATGACCGGCACCGCGGCCGAGGTCACCCCGGTGCGCGAGCTCGACGACCGCGTGATCGGCTCCGGTACGCCCGGGCCGATAACCCTCAAGGTGCAGGAAATCTTCCGCGCCGCCTTGCACGGCCGCGACGCGCGCTATCGCGACTGGCTGCACTACGTCTAACGGACGGACGGGCGCACGCGCTGCGAGCGGGCGGACCAGTCCCGAGTAGAGGTGCCGGGCGGGTGACGCCACGGGGGCGGCGCTGATGCGGCTGGTGATAATCGCGATGGTCCTTGCGCTCGGCGGGCTGGGCGCGATCGCGTTACGCCCGCGCGTCGCGCGCGCCGCGATGCTGCCGGTGGGGGCGCCCGCACCCGCCTTCCAGAGCCAGGTCATAAGCGGCGACCAGGCCGCACCGGTCAGCCTCGGCGATTTTCGCGGCCGCAAGCTGATTCTGTACTTCTATCCCAAGGATGACACGCCCGGCTGCACCCGGGAGGCGTGTGCATTCCGCGACGGCTACGCGCGCTTTCAGGCGGCGGGAATCTCGGTCCTCGGATGCAGCACCGACAGCGCCGAGTCGCACAAGGCGTTCATCCGCAAATACGGACTGCCCTTTCCGCTGCTGCTCGATCCGGATCACAAAATCGCCCGCGCCTACGGCGCCGACAACGGCATCCCGATTCTCGGGCTCGATCGCCGCGTGACCTACGTCATCGGCGAGGACGGGCGCATCCTGAAGGTGTATGCCGCCGTCGATCCGGCGGTGCATGCCCGGCAGATTCTCCACGACCTCGGCGCCGACCATCCACCGACGCCGACACCCGCGGCGCCCGTGCCCTCGCCGACCGCGGCGGCACCGGCGGCGCGCACAGGCGCGCATCCAAACGCCCGCGCCCGGGTACCGGAAGAAGGGCCCGAAGAAGAAGAGGAGCAGGGCGGGGAAAGCGGGATGGAAGTGCGACCGGAACCGGGCGCGAGCGAACCCGGAAAGGGCGGAAAGGGGGGCGAAGGAGAGTGGGAACGGGAACAACGGCCGCAGCGGCCCGGCCGCCGGGACATCGAATGACCAACCATGCGGGAGCGGAGGCGGCCCGCAGCGCGCCGCGTATCGCAGCGCGGCTCGCACTGGCGGTGTTGATGCCGCTTATGTTTTGGGCGTGCGCCACCCAGCCCAAGCCACCGCCCGAACCGCCGGACATCCCGATGGCGGCGTACACGACGTTCGAGCTGCCGCCGGTCGTCAACGACAGCGGCAATCCAGCCGGTGCCGAGGCGGCGCTGGTTATCGGCCAGGGAATCGCCGCCGAGCTTAAGAGCCGCGGCTACAATATCGTCGCCAGCGCGCCGGCGGAGGCCCAGCCGCTGCTGATAAAGTGCGCGCTCAAGGTTTACCAGCCCGACGCGTCCTCGGGCGGCCGCGGCGCGACCCAGATCACACTCAACGTCAGCTTCACCGACATGAAGAACGGCCACCCGCGCGGCAGCTTCGACGACGCGCAGAACGTCGAGGGCGGCGGCATCGAGACCGATCGCGAAATCCTGCTCGGCTTCGCCCGCGGCGCCGCCATTCAGATCGACGCCCGGGTCAAGCAGGCGCCGCCGCCGCCACCGCCGGTGCCGCCGCCGACGTAGCCGAGACTCGCCGACAGCATCATCGCCGCCGCGGCAACGCACGCACCGTCGCGCTGTGCGTCCGCCATAATGCGCAGCGACGCCAGATGCGCTTCGACCGTCTGCGCCGGGTCGGCGCGGGCACATCCGAGGCCGTCCGGATCGAATAGCGCGTCGATGAGCGGATTGGGGTCGTAGTTCGACTCGGCGAGCGCCTCGCGCACTGCGCACCGCCAGAACTCGCGCGGCTCGACCTTCTCGAAATCGACCAGCTCATCGACCCGGCGGCCAAGGTCGGCGGCCAGCGCATGGTAGCGCGCGCCGGCGTCGAGGTAGGGCGCAACTTCCTGCTCGGCGAGAAACTCCGCTGTCGTGCCGGCCTCGCCATAGACGCCGCGCGAGCCCGCCGCCGGTTCGAGTCGCACGAAGTGCTCGGCCAGCCCGCTGCCGTCGCGCAAGGGCTTGCGCTCCAAGCCCAGAGGATAGAGACGACAGGCGAGCGGGCGTCCGCGATGGACCGTGCAGCGTGCACCTTCGAGCGCCGAGCAGCCTCCGCCCGGAGCGAAGCGCAGCAGCGAGCCGCGCCGCGCGGTGTAGCGCGCCCGCGCCTGAGCGGTCGTAATTCCGGCAGCGCGCGCGAGCCGAATAAGGTCGTAGGGAGCGAGCGTGATGACCTTGTCGCGGCAGCACAGGCCGCATCGGTTGCAGGCGTAGGAAAAGGCGCTCGCCGCATTCATGCCTGTGGTAGACGCCTGCACAAAAACCACGCCTGGCTGCTGGCAAAACCACCGGGAAACCCCAGCGGCGAGAACATCGTCCGCTGCACCGCGAGCGTCTGGCGAATCCGCCGCCGCATCGCGCGCCAGTTGAAACCCTTGTGCCCGTGGAATCCTCCGCCCGCAGACAGGTAAACGGGCCGCTCGATCGCGGTCGTCTCGCGCGCGGTCAGCATCCGCCACAGCTCGCCCACGCTGTAGCGCTCGTTCAGTTTGTAATCATAGATCCGCAGGCCCGCGATCTTGCGAATGATCTGCTTGGCGATCAGCGACGGGCCGATCTCGATCGGCACGCTGATAACAACCAGGCCCGAGGGCGACACCAGCCGCGCCAGCTCGGCCAGCACCGCGTCCACCACGCCGCCAACGCAATGCTCAAGCACCTCCATGCAGGTGACGACATCGTAGGCGCCCGCATGCTCGACCGGGGCCAGCTCGGCGGTAAGCACGAAGCGCAGTCCGGTTGCGGCGTAGCGCTTGCGGCAGTCCGCGAGCTCGTTTGCGTCGGTTCCGGTACCGACGGCGTCGGGAAACAGGTCGCGCACCGCGGACAGGAAAGCTCCATCACCGCATCCATAGTCGAGCAGGCGGCGGCCCGCGTACGGGGCGACGAGCCGGCGCGCGAGCGCAAAACGCGCGCGATGGCTCCAGGAGAGCAGCGGAATCCTGGAGGCGAGCTGCTTGGTCTCATAGTGGCCCGCCTGTTGTGATTGCTCGACCATGATCGGCTTGCATAGCAGGATACCGCACGGGAAAAGGATCGCACATGCGGATCGCGATGGAATTCGAGCTCCCGGCCCGGATCCGCAAGAAGGGCAAGTGGTTTATCTCGATGTTCATTCGCAGGGCCGTACGCGCGGCGAGGCCCAGCGCAACCTCGCCGACGTGCTCGAAGTGCTGCGCGAGTCGCGCTCCGTACCGGCCGCGGAGGCTCGTGCGCTCGAAACTGTCATCGCCAAAGGCGACATCGAGTTGACGGGGCCGCTGCCGTTCATGCTCGCATCGACGCCGGCGCCAGCCGGCGCGGTCATCAGTGCGGCTTGAGAAAAAACGAACTCCGCACGCGCCAGATCAGGGGACCGAGGCTGTTGGACCCGCACGCGGCGCAGCTTCGCCCGAGTCGCCCCTACCGTCGGGGCGGCGGGTCGGCTAGCATCCCGTACGATCGTCATCGACGCCGACAGGGAGCATCCGAGCACGATGGATTTCACCTACACGCCCGAGCAGGAAGCCTACCGGATGGAGGTCCGGCGATGGCTGGAGGCCAATCAACCACCGCCGCTGAGCGCAGAGGAAAAGGAACGCGCCGACGAGGACTTCCTGTGGGAGCGCCTCCGGGCCTGGCACCGAAAGCTCTACGACGGCGGCTGGGCAGGATTGACCTGGCCCAAAGAGTACGGCGGGCGTGCGGCAACTTTCGTCGAGCAGGTCATCTTCCAGCAGGAGCTCGCGCGGCTCAACCTGCCGATGGGATGCAACGTGCTCGGCGTAATCATGACCGGGCCGGCTCTGATGCAATGGGGCACCGAGGCGCAGAAACAGCGCTACCTCCAGAAGATCCTCAGCGCCGAGGAAATCTGGTGCGAGGGGATGTCGGAACCGTCCGCCGGCTCCGACCTCGCCGCGCTCCAGACTCGCGCCACCCTCGACGGCGATTACTTCATCGTCAACGGCCAGAAGGTGTGGACGACGATCGCCCATCGCTCGCACTTCTGCCAGCTCTTCGTGCGCACCGACCCCGAGGTGCCCAAGCACAAGGGATTGAGCTGTTTGCTGGTGGATATGAAATCGCCCGGAGTCAACGTGCGCCCGCTCAAACAGATCTCCGGCGACTCCGAGTTCAACGAAATCTTCTTCGAGGACGTGCGGGTACCCAAGGAGAACCTGCTCGGCCCGCTCAACCAAGGATGGCAAGTGCTGGTCTCCACCCTGATGCACGAGCGCTTCGGGATCAGCGAGACGCTCGGCGGCAGCGAGCAGACGCTCGCGCAGCTGGTCGAGATCGCGCGCGGAGCGCTGATCGACGGGCGGCCAGCGGCCGAGGATGACGAGATCCGCCAGGCCCTCGCGCAGTTCGCGATCGAGGTTGCAGCCAAGAAATACAACGGCCTGCGCGCGCTGACTCGCCGGCTCAAGGGCCAGCTGCCGGGGCCCGAGAGCTCGATTGGCAAGCTGGTCTCGACCGAGCTCAATCAGCGCATGATCAAGTTTTCGGCGCGGCTGCTTGGGGGATTCGCGATGCTCGAGCGGCGCTCGCCGTTCGCGCCCGAGGGCGACTGGCTGCGGCGCATCCTGTACAGCGAGAGCATGACGATCGCGGGCGGGACCTCGGCGGTGCAGAAGAACATGATTGGCGAGCGCATTCTGCAACTGCCCAAAGGCTGAGTGCGGACCGGCGCATCCCTCTCGGCGTGCGCTGCGGCGTCCGCGCATCTCGCTGCCGCACTGTGCGTCTTGTCCCAAGCACGCCGTTCTGTCACAAAGTTTGCCCAACAGCCGTCCCCGAATCTGCCGCATTTGCCCAAATCGCAGGCACAGGGGATGCCGCGCCGCGCCCGGCCCGCACGCTTTTTTTGCGCGCCGACAAGACATCTGGGAGTAGGAGGAATTCGCGATGCCGCGCACGAGGCAGATTGCTTGTCTGGCAGGAGCCGCATCAACAGCCCTGCTGCTCGCCGTCCCCGCCCACGCTGCGGAGGCGCCGGCGATCAACACCGGCGACACCGCCTGGGTGCTGACCTCGGCGGCCCTGGTGCTGTTGATGACCGCGCCGGGGCTGGCGCTGTTCTACGGCGGGATGGTGCGGCGCAAGAACGTGCTCGCGGTCCTGATGCAAAGCTTCATCCTGGCGGCGCTGGTTTCGGTCCAATGGGTGCTTTTCGGCTACAGTCTGGCGTTTTCGCCCGGCAGCGCGCTGATTGGCAGCCTGCACTGGATCGGACTGCGCGCGGTGAGCGCCAGCCAGCCTTATCCCGACTACGCGGCCACCATCCCGCATCAGGCCTACATGGTCTTTCAATGCATGTTCGCGGTGATCACGCCGGCGCTGATCACCGGCGCCTTCGCCGAACGCATCTCCTTCAAGGGCTTTCTGGTCTTCAGCCTGCTCTGGATGACGCTAATCTACGACCCGCTGGCGCATTGGGTATGGGGCGTGGATGGATGGCTGCACAAGCTGGGCGCACTGGACTTTGCCGGCGGCACCGTCGTACATATCTCCTCGGGCACCTCGGCGCTGGCCGCGGTGCTGGTGATCGGAAGGCGGCGCGGCTATCTGCGCGAGCCGATGCCGCCGCATAACCTGACCTTGACCCTGACCGGCGCCGGACTGCTGTGGGTCGGATGGTTCGGCTTCAACGCCGGCAGCGCGGTCGCCGCCAACGGCCTCGCGGTGTCGGCCTTCATCGCGACGCATCTGGGCGCCGCCGCCGCAGCGCTCGGATGGGTAGTGGCAGAGTGGCTCATCGTCGGCAAGCCGACGACGCTCGGCGTGGCGAGCGGCGTGGTCGCCGGGCTGGTCGCGATCACCCCGGCGTCGGGTTACGTCGGTCCGATGTCGTCGATCATCATCGGCGCCGTGGCCGGCGTGGTCTGCTACCTTGCGGTGCGGATGAAGCCGCGGTTGGGTTACGACGACGCGCTGGACGTGGTCGGCGTGCACGGCGTCGGCGGCACCTGGGGTGCGCTCGCGACCGGGCTGTTCGCCAGCAGCGCGGTCAATTCGGCGGGCGCCAACGGCCTGTTCTTCGGCAACCCGGGTCAGTTGCTGGTGCAGTTGGTAGCGGTCGCCGCCAGCATCTCGTTCGCTTTCGTCGGCAGCCTGATCCTGCTCAAGCTAACCGAAGCGCTGGTCGGACTGCGGGTGAGCGACGAGGCCGAAGTGATGGGGCTCGACCTCAGCGAGCACGACGAAAGCGCCTACGACCTCGGCGCGTAGGCGGCGCGTAGATTCCGGGCCGATCGCGGCGGCTGCGCGCGGGCTGTGCCAACAGCGTCGCGCGTGCCGCGGCGGCGTGAAGCTGCGGCGTCTGCCCCTCAGCGCTGCATCGCCTGGAACAGCAGCGGCGCCGCCTCGGACATGATCTCGCCGACGATCTCGGAAAGCGGCTTGGTCGGGATCGCCAGCTTCTCGGCCAGCGAGCGCATGATGCGCAGGTAGTGCTGCTTGGTCTCGGCGCTGATGGCGCCGAGCCGCTCGCCTTCCATCACCTCGATGAAGCGGCGGTGAACCTCGTAAATCTCGCGGTCAATCGGAGCGGATAATGTCGCGGGCGGTTGCGATTTGCTGCCCTTGCTCGCCATCGTTGGATGCACCCTCAAAAGACCGGGCGCGTCGCGCGCACCCCTTGAACAGACCTATATAGCGCCGCCGCGGCCCGCCAGCTACCGGCGCCTCAGAACAGATAGCGGCGGGTGTTGATGCTGATCAGCACCCCCATCGCGGCCATCATCGCGATCAGCGACGAGCCGCCGTAACTGACCATCGGCAACGGGATACCCACCACCGGCAGCATTCCGCTCGCCATCCCGATATTGATCACGACCTGCCAAAAAACGACCGCCGTCAGGCCAACCGCCAGCAGCACGCCGAAGCGGTCGCGCGCGTGGCGCGCGATCCACAGCCCGCGCGCAACCACCCCCGCATATAACGCCATCAGCAGGATCGAACCCGCAAAGCCGAACTCCTCTGCGAAGACGGCAAAGATGAAGTCGGTGGTCTGCTCGGGCAGGAAATTCAGCCGCGCCTGGGTGCCCTTGAGGAAGCCCTTACCCCACGCGCCCCCGGCGCCGATCGCGATTTCGGACTGGATTATGTGATAGCCGGCACCCAGCGGATCCGATTGCGGGTTGAGGAAGCTCACCAGGCGCTGCTTCTGGTAGGGCTTGAGGAAATGCCATCCGGCGGGCGCCGCCAGCGCCGCCGCCAGCATCGCCGCAATCAGCACCCGCCCGTTGAGTCCGCCAACGAAGATCAGCGTCCCGCTGGCCAGCACCAGGATGATCGCGGTGCCGAGGTCGGGCTGCTTGAGCACCAGCGCGGTGGGCACACCGAGCAGAAGCGCCGGGATAATCATCTGGCGGAAGCTGAAGCCACCGCGCGGCGGCTCCTCGCGCAGATAGCGCACGATCACCAGTACCAGCGCGAGCTTGGCCAGCTCCGAGGGTTCGAGCTTGAAGAAGCCCAGGTTGAGCCAGCGCCGCGAGCCGCCGCTCGCGTGCCCCGCCGCCATCACCGCGCCCAGCAGCACGATCGTTCCCGCATAAAGCGGGTAGGCGTAGGTAGCGAGCGCGCGGTAGTCGAAGACCGCCGCCGCCGTCATCAGCGCCGTCCCTACCCCGATCCAGATGAGCTGGCGCACCACCAGCGGGTCCAGCCCGTGTTGGCGCGGCGCGCCCCAGGTCGCGCTCAGCACGCTAAGCAGGCCGAGCGCGGCCAGCCCGAGCGCCATCGTAAACAGGGTCCAGTCGAAGTGATAGACCAGCCGCCGATCCAACGCCATTGCGAATGATCCTACCGCGCCGCGATCGAACCCGGGGGCGGCCCCTGCGGAGCCGGCGGTGCGGCCGGCGCCGGCGCCGCCGGACGGCCGCCGCCGGGCGGATAGAGCTGGAAGAACTTCTGGAGCACGTCGTGCACGACCGGAGCCGCCGAGCTGCCGCCATGGCCGCCATGCTCGATCACGCAGGCGATCGCGATCTGCGGATGGTTGGCGGGCGCGTAGGCGATGAACCATGCGTGGTCGCGATACTTGAGCGGCTGCTTGTCCTCGGGAATGCGGGCGTTGCCCGCCTCCTTGACCACCTGCGCGGTGCCGGTCTTGCCGCAGACTTCGATGCCGTCGAGGTGGGCGGCGTGGCCGGTGCCGCCGGGGCCGTTGACCACGTCGCACATCGCGTCGCGCACTATGTCGAGCACCTCGGGATCGATCGCCAGGCGTCGTGCGACCACCGGCGCAAAGCGTTTGACCGCCGAACCGTCAAGCGCCTCGATCTCCTTGACGTACTGCGGTTTGTAGCGCACGCCGCCGTTGGCGATCTCGGCCGCCAGCATCGCCATCTGCAACGGCGTCACCGCGACGTAGCCCTGCCCGATCGCAACCGACAGCGTCTCCGCCGGGTACCATCGCTGATGGAACCGCTGCTCCTTCCACAGCGAGGAGGGGATGATGCCGGCGCGCTCATGGTCGAGGTCGATCCCGGTCTTTTCACCCAGCCCGAGCGCATGCGCCCACCGGGCGAGGCGGTCGATGCCGAGGCGGATGCCGACCTGGTAGAAGAACACGTCGCACGAGGCGACGATCGCGCGATGGACCGAAAGCGTGCCGTGGCCCTGCTTGCGCCAGCAATGGTACTCGCGGTTGCCGTACCATAGCCCGCCCGGACAGTAGTAGGTGGTCTCCGGCGTCAGCGTGTGCTCTTCCATCGCCGCGATCGCATCGACCAGCTTGAAGGTCGAGCCCGGGGGATAGATGCCCTGGATCGCGCGGTTCTCCAGCGGATGGTTGGCGTCGGTGGTCAGCGCGCGCCACTGCACCGGCGTTATCCCGTTGGAGAAGACGTTGGGGTCGAAGCTCGGATGCGAAACCATCGCGATGACGTAGCCGGTATTGGGGTCGACCGCGACCAGCGCGCCCGACTGGCCGCCCATCGCCTTCTCGGCCGCCTCCTGCACGTCGAGATCGATGCTGAGTACGACGCTGTCGCCGGGCGTTTCCGGAATCTCGCGCAGCAGCCGCAGGCGGCGGCCGACCGAATCGACCTCGATCTCCTGTCCGCCCGCCTGGCCGCGCAGCCTGCCCTCGAAGACCCGTTCGAGGCCGAACTTGCCGATTTCGTCCCCCATCCGATAGTTCGGCATATGATTGAGGTCGCTCAGCGTGACCTCGCCCACGTAGCCCAGCATATGGGCCGCGACCGAGCCGTAGATATAATGGCGCTGCGGCAGGACTTCGAGGCTGACGCCCGGCAGCTGGAGCTGATGGGTTTCGAGCGCGACGACCTGGCGCCAATCAAGATGCTCTTCGACCGTGACCGGATCGAAGGGCGGACGCCCGTCGTCCTCGGCCTCGCTGAGTTTTTCCGCGACATTGTCCTGGCCGAGGTAATTCTCCAGCCGCGCGACGGTCTGCTTGACGTCGCGTACGTCCTCGGGAACCATCACCGCCTCGAACGACGGCCGCGTGTCAACCAGTGGGCGGTGGCGGGTGTCGAAGACCAAACCGCGCAGCGCGGGCAAGCGGTGGATGCGGATTCGGTTGCGGTCGGCGAGCTGGACGTATTCCTTGTGGCGGATGATTTGCAGGTAGTACAGCCGTACTGTCATCACCGCCAGCACCGCCGCCACCACCACCGAGAGCGCGGCCAGCCGCGGCTCTAAACGGGGAACCGCGCGCTGCGCCTTGCTGCGGTAGTAGTGCCAGCGCGCCACGCTTACATCCCTCGTGCGGCGTAGCCGCGCGCGCGCCGCCGGGGCTGGCTGAGCCCGATCGCCACGCGTAGCCGCGCGATCAAGGCAAAAACGGGTGGCGCCACAAGCGCGGTCAGCGCCGCCTGGAGCAGCGCCCCGGGCAGCAGCATCCCAAGCTGGGCCGGCGCCCGAAACTGACTATCGATCAGATAGCCGCCCAGGTTCTGAACCAGCACCGCGAGGAAGACCAGCACCGCGCCGGCCCGCGCTCCGACGGCTGTCGTATGCGCGCCCACCTCGTAGGCCATCAGGAAGACAAAGGTTACCACAAAGGTGTTGACTCCGAGCTGGGCGCCCGAAAACGCGTCCATCGCATAGCCCATCGCGAACGCCATCACCAGCGCAAGCGCCCGGCGATGGCGCAGGCCGAGGTCCACGGCGAGGATCAGCACGAAGTCGGGGACCAGCGCACTCAGCGGCAGCCAGCGCGCGGCGGTGGTTTGAAGCGCCAAGGCAACGAAGGTCAGAGCGGCGAACAGCGCGACCAAGCGCACGAACCTCTCAACCCCTGGGCATCACCGGCGGCGGTTCGGGAATCCGCTGGGTCACCACCAGCACCTGCTCGAGGTTGTGAAAATCGGCCGCCGGCGCGACCTCGACGGTCAGGAACAAGCCCGGCCCTTCGCGTCGCACCGCGGTAACCTCGCCGACCAGCAGCCCGCGGGGAAAGATCCCGTCCAGGCCCGACGTGACAATTGTATCCCCAGCTTTAACATCCTCCGAGCGGTCGACGTACTTCATCACCAGCCCGTCCTCGACCACGCCGGCGATGATGCCGCGCACGCGGCTGCGCTGATCGAAGGCGTCGAGCGCCGAGTTATGGTCGTCTATCAGCAGCACGCGCGAGGAGCTCGGCCCGACCGCGATGATCTTGCCGACCACGCCTGCGGTCGACAGCACCGCCATCCCGGGAGAGAAGCCCTGGTCCGCGCCGCCTTCGAGCACCAGGCTGCGCGCCAGACCCGAGGCGTCAGCGCCGATCACGTTGGCCGCCGCCGCCTTGAGCGCGAGCGCCTGCTTGAGTTCGAGCAGGTCGCTGAGGTGGCGGTTTTCGGCCTCCAGCTCGGCCAGCCGCGCCTGCTGCGCCTGTTCGCGGGCGAGCGCGGCGCGCAACCGCAGGTTCTCTTGGCGTACGCCGACGAGGTCGAAGTAGTCATGGAAGATGCCGTCCGCGCCGCCGGCCATGCGCGAGATCGCCGTCTGCACCGGCGCCAGCGCTGCCATCACCAGCCCGCGCGGCCGGGCCGCGCGCTGGTCGGGACGCACTCCGCTCCACAGAAGGTGTATCGAGAGCAGCAGCAGGGCCGCGCCCAGCAGCGGAACGCGGTTGCGCCACAGGAAGTAGTTTTTCACCGCATTGCGCTTCGGCGATGCGTCAGGACGCCATCGTCCGCTCGCGTCAGTCCACCGTCACGTCGCGCAGCAGCGAGATTTCGTCGAGCGCCTTGCCCGCGCCCATGACGACCGCGGTCAGCGGGTCGTCGGCCAGCGTGACCGGCAACCCGGTTTCCTCGCGCAGCAGGACGTCGAGGTTGCGCAGCAGGGCGCCGCCGCCGGCCAGCACGATTCCCTTGTCCACGATGTCGGAGGCGAGCTCGGGCGGCGTGCGCTCGAGCGCGATGCGGACCGACTCGACCACCTGATGGACCGGCTCCATCAGCGCCTCGCGGATCTCCTCGTCGGTAATCTCGATGATCTTGGGCACACCCGCCACCAGGTCGCGCCCCTTGATCTCCATGGTCTGGATCTCGTTGCCCGGGTAGGCCGAGCCGATGGTGATCTTAATCAGCTCGGCGGTGCGCTCGCCGATGAGCAGGTTGTACTTGCGCTTGATGTGATGGATGATCGCCTCGTCCATCTTGTCGCCGGCCACCCGCACCGAGCGCGAGAACACCACGCCGGCGAGCGAGATCACCGCGACCTCGGTGGTGCCGCCACCGATATCGACGATCATGTTGCCGGAAGGCTCGGTGATCGGCAGCCCGGCGCCGATCGCCGCCGCCATCGGTTCTTCGATCAGATAGACTTCGTGGGCTCCGGCCGCCTCGGCCGACTCGCGCACCGCGCGCTTCTCGACCGCGGTAATGCCGAAGGGGACGCAAATCACGATGCGCGGGCGGGCGAGAAACTTGCGGTTGTGGGTCTTCTGGATGAAGTGGCGAAGCATGTTCTCGGTGATCTCGAAATCGGCGATCACGCCGTCCTTGAGCGGACGGATCGCGACGATCGAGCCCGGCGTGCGCCCCAGCATCTTCTTGGCCTCGGCGCCGATGGCGAGCACGCGGCGCGCGCCGCGGGAGTCCTTCTGCACCGCGACCACTGAAGGCTCGTTGCACACGATGCCTTCGCCCTTGACGTAGATGAGCGTGTTGGCCGTGCCGAGGTCGATGGCGAGATCGTTGGAGAACCAACCGAAGATTGAATTGAATACCACCGAATCGCCCCCCTGCCCGCCCGGTCCGTCTCCCCGCCTCCGGGCCTCCGCACCGCCCTCACGTCCGCCCTTGGGGCTCCGGGCTTCGCGCGGCAAAGATTGATTTTTGCGTGCCCGAAACCACCAAGAAAGTTAACAGACGCGCATCTGCTGAGGCAAGGCGCTGACCGAATTGCGCGGCAGAAAATAGCGAAATATGATTGGTGCGTAATGCTCGACCTGATGCGCAAGCACGCCTATTCGTGGACGATCCGCGCGATCGTGATTGCGCTCATCGCCGTTTTCGCGTTCTGGGGCGTCGGCACCGGCTTCTTCACCCGCATCAAGCCGGTGGCCACCGTGGATGGCCATCAGATCCTGTCCAAGGACGTTGAGCACGAGGCCGAGCAGATTCGCCGCCGTCTCCAGCAGGTCTACGGCGCCGAGGCGGCGCAAGTGCTGGCTCGCTTCAACGTCCGCCAGGAGGCTCTCGACCAGCTCATCGATCAGCAACTTGTGCTCGATGAAGCCCATCGTTTGGGGCTTAAGATCGGCGACGCTCAATTGGAGCAGGCGATCGCGTCGCAGGCCGCCTTCCAGGTCGGTGGCCGCTTCGACTTCCAGGCCTACCAGCAGGTGCTGCGCGCAAACGGCTTGCACCCGGCCGAATACGAAGCCGACACCCGCCTTCAGTTGCTCCAAGAGCTGATGCGGCGGATGGTCAGCCAGAGCGTCGAAATCAGCGACTCCGAGGCGCACCAGGAGTACGACCGGCTCAATCTCAAGCTGGCGCTGGCCTACGTCGAAATCCCTTACTCCGGCTTCGTTCCTTCGATGACGCCGACCCAGAAGCAGGTTGAGGACTACTACAACCAGCATCGCGAGCAGTTCCGCGAGCCCGAGCGGATTCAGTTCGACTTCATCCGCTACGATCCCGACCAGATGGGCGCCAAGTTCAACCCCTCGGACAAGGAAATTGAGGACTACTACAAGCGCTACCGGGATCAGAATTTCACCCATCCCGAACAGGTCCGCGCGCGCCATATCCTGATCGCCGTGCCCGCCAACGCCGCGCCCCAACAGAAGCAGGCCGCCAGAGCCAAGGCTGAGGACATCCTCAAGCAGCTCAAGGCGGGCGCCGATTTCGCCAAGCTTGCCCGACAATACTCGGACGATCCGGGCTCCAAAAACAACGGCGGCGAGCTCGGTTACTTCTCGCAGGGCGAGATGGTCAAGCCGTTCGCCGAGGCCGCCTTCAGACTGCGGCCGGGCGAGATGACCATTGCGGAGACCCAGTTCGGTTTCCACGTCATCGAGGTCGAAGACCACAAGCTCGCCCACGTTGACACGCTGGAGGAGGCGCGGCCGAAGATTATCGAGGGCCTGCGCCATCGCGAAGGCGCCGAGGCGGCCCATCAAGCCATCGACCAGGACCTCGCCGCCGCGCTGGACGGCAAGGGGATGGCTCAGCTGGCCGAGAAGCGCGGCCTCAACGTTATCCGCACGCCATATCTCGCCATCGACCAGCACACCCCGGAGATAGACGACCCGCGCGTGATGCAGGAGGCATTCAAGCTGAACCCCAACGACGTGCGCGTGATCAACGGCCGCAACGCGTCTTTCCTGGTCAAGCTCATCGCGCGTGCGCCTAGCTACATTCCCAAGCTCGCCGACGTCCAGAGCAAAGTGCGTGCGGCATTGGTGCGCGAGATGGCTGAGGCCAAAGCGCAGGAGCAGGCTGCAGCCTTCATCAAGCAGGTCAAAGCCCCTGCCGATTTCGACAAGGTCGCCGCCGAACTCAAATTGCAGGTCCGGACGACCGGTGATTTCTCGCGCGCCGAGGGCTCGATACCGACGATCGGCGCCTTTTCCGACGCGGTCGAGGCGGCCGCGCTCGAGCCGACGGTTCCCGGCCTGGTCGGACACCCGCTCGCGCTGGACGGCAACGCCTACGTCTTCGAGGTGCAGAAACGGGCTGAGCCCGACGACGCGCAATGGAAACAGGCAAAGGATTCGTTCATCGAACGGCTGCGCAAGGAGCGCCAGATGCGGGCGTGGGCCAGCTTCGTCCAGAACCTGCGTGCGCGCGCCCAGATCACGGTCCATCCGGACCTCATCGGCCAACCCACTGAATCCTCGATGTAAGCGGCGGCTCGCCCCGGCTTTCGCGCAGAACAAAATGAGTGAGAGGGTGCAAAGCCCGACGCAGTCAATGAGTAATTCGTCCGACGACGATCCTCACCCAACCCGCTCGACGGTCGATACCCGTGAGTTTTTCTTTCCCGGCGCGGGCGTGAGCGCCCTGCTCGTCCATGGGCTCAGCGGCACGCCTTACGAGATGCGCTTTTTGGGCGAACGGCTCGCTGCCGCCGGAGTGCGGGTGTGCGGCGTGCGGCTGGCCGGTCACGCGGCCGAGCCACAGGACCTCGGCGCGGCGACACACGCGCAATGGTACGAGAGCGTGGTCGAGGGCTTCGAGCGGCTGCGCCAGTTCGGCGATCCCAACGTCGTTATCGGACTCTCGATGGGCGGCGTGCTGGCGGCGCGCCTGGCGGCGGATCAGCGCGAAGCCGTGGCCGGGGTCGTGATGCTGTCGCCGGCCTTTTTCTTGCCGCTGTGGATACGAGCGGCGCTGCGCGCGGTGCGCGCGCTGGGTCCGTTCGCCAGCCGCATCTATCTGCGCTGCGCCGGCGCCGACATCCACGACGATGCCGCCCGCAGCGTGCATCCTTCGACGCCGCTGATGCCGCTGAGCGCGGTGTTCGAGTTGCTCGATCTCTCCGCCGGCGTGCGCGCGCGACTTGGCCGTGTGACGCAGCCGGCGCTGATCATCCATAGCCGTCAGGACCACGTCTGCCCGGCCGACAAAAACGTCGAATTCGTCCTCGCCCATTTGGGGAGCTTGCAGAAGCGCGCGATCTATCTCGACAAAAGCTTCCACGTGATCACGGTGGATAGCGAGAAGGAGCGCGTCGCCGCCGAGGTGGTCGAGTTCGCCGCCTCCTTTCGTCCGGGCGTCCAGCCCGCAAGCGCGCTCGGATAGGCCCCCATCCGTCCGGCGCGCCCGCCAAACGCGCTCCCGGCGCGCCCGCCTCCGACGTCGCTGGACGCCGCCGAGGTGGAGAAATCCCCCAAGGCAGCGGCTTGTTTGCCACACGCACTTAGGGTAAAGGTCGTCTGCCGCTGATTTTGGCTGTGGTTTCGTCGGCATAACTTAACCGTCTGCCTAGCAGTATCGACGCGATGGAGAGTGGAGAGGAACCGCGAAGGGAGGAGAGCTAATGAGAAGCAGGTTGGGGCATCTGACCGACTGTCTTGCGCTGGGGTTGATGATCTCCGCCGGAATGGCGTTGCTGCCGGGCACGGCGGCCGCCCAGCAGAGGCTGGGTTATCCGGCCGGCAGAGGCACCTACATGAGGGACTGCGCGGTTTGCCACGGCAAGGACGGCAAGGGCGACGGGCCGTACGCCACGATGCTGACCAAGAAGCCGGCGGATCTGACCGTGCTGTCCAAGAATAACAACGGCACGTTCCCCGCCCCGCGCATTGCCCGCATAATCGACGGTCGCGAGGAAGTTGCTGCACACGGCACCCGTGACATGCCCATCTGGGGCGAGCGCTTCGGTGAGGCGGCGCGCGCGGCAGGCAGCAACCCGGCGCCGACCATCGCGAGCCAGCGCATCCAATTGCTGCTCCAGTACCTGAATACGATTCAGGAAAAGTAGCTTCCACACCGCCTCGGACGGACCCGAAGCGGACGCTTCGTTCCGGCCGGACTGTCTCCGAAAGACTACAGGCGCGGGGCCCGCTCGGGCCCCGCGCCGTCGTTTTCAGCCCTCCGTGCCTGTGCCATCAGCCGGTGTCCGGTTGGCGGGGTTTTTGCTCTTTTAGGGCAAAGGCCGAAGCCTACCAACGATGGAGCCGGGGCGCGGCGCCCGCTTCGTCTTGATCACTCACACTGTTGTCAACCACGGCACGAACTACATTGCGGTGAATCCCCTGACGCTGCGCCTGGTGACCGCCGATCGCACACGGTACGACGTCGATCTGCCCGCAACTTACGCGCTCAGGATGGAGCGCATGATCGGAGCTTCGGGCGACGGCAGCGGTGGCGAGTTGGCCGGCGGCGGCTCCGGCACCTACGTCGTGGTCTTCCGCGTGCCCGACGATGTCGCGCGCGGAAAGCTCAGCGTCGTAATTCGCGGCCGCGCAAGCGTCGAAGTGGACTAGGATAGCGTGATCGCACTCGCCCTGGTCAGCCGACGGCGTTGTCGAGCCTGAAAGCGGGATCCCAGCCCAACTCGCGGCGCGCCTTGGCGATCGAAACCGCGCCGTCGTCGTCGGCGACGTTGTAGACCCCGGGCCCGCCGCGCTCGAGCGCGAGCACCGCCGCCCACGCCGCCGCATCGACGTGCACCCCGGGCCGCCGGGGCGGGGCGTCGAATCCGGTGCCCGGCCCGTAGAACATCCCGTAGCGCAGGACCAGGCCGCCGAGTCCCGGCGTCGCGGTGGTCAGCCGCTCAAGAGTGGTCACGCCCTCCATCGTCGCGTGCATCACGCCTTCGGCGCCCCGTAGGAGCGGGTGGCTCTCCGCATGCGGTTCGGGGCCCGGCGCATAGACGAACGCGATACTCTGCGCGACCATCCGGCGCACACCCGCCCGCAGCGCCGCCTCGACAAGGTTGCGCGTCCCCTCTATCCGCAGTCGCGCGTTGCGCATCAGCCCCTCAGCCATCAACTCAGCCTTAAGAGCAGCAGGCAGGTCGGTTAACTGATGGACGATGACGTCGGGCCGCGCCGCCGCTACCGCCGCGCAAAGTGCGTCGGCGTCATAGACATCGACGACCACCGGCTCGATCCCGGCGGCGCGCAGGCTTTGCGCCTTCGCTTGCGAGCGCGTTGTGCCGGCGACGTCGTGGCCTGCGCGCCGCAGCAGCGGCAGCATCCGGCGTCCCACCGCTCCCGTCGCTCCGGCCAGGAAAATCCGCATCGCAGCCACTCCGCCGCGCCTACGACGCCGGGTAGTGCTCTTCGAGCAGGTACTTCACGTCGGGCCGATGGAGCACCTCGATGAAGCAGATCTCGCTCGCCGCGTTGAGATCGACGATCAGAAAGCCTTCCATCGCGGGGAGCTCGACCGTGCTCGCCACCTTGACCTCGGCGGCGGTGGCGAAGCTGGCGCAGTTGTCGTCGCCGCAGTCGCAGATCGACTCGATGCGCAGCGTGCGGAGCTGCTCGCCGAGCGGTTCGGCGCCACGCTCGCGCAGCAGAAACGCGATCTCCTCGACCAGATCGGGCAGAACGTCGGTGAGCAAGGGTCCCGGGGGCATGCGCTCAAGCCTAGCCGCAAGCCGCCGTCGGATCAAAGTCGCACTTCGGCGCGATCGTTCAGGGCGCGGGCGGCTCGCCGAGGTCGCTGAGGTCGAAGGCGCAGTATGGGCACTCGGTCGAGAAGTGAAAGCCCAGCGGCAGGCCGCGATTGACGAAGAACGGATTGCCGCATTGCGGACAGGCCGCGCGCCACGCGCGATAGACCAGCCATCCCCCGAACCCCGCGATCGGCGCGAGCACGAAGTCGAAAGCGTCGGCGCCGCCGGCCCGGCCGGGATAGGTGATGAATTCGACGACCCACCAGAGCACGAACAGTGCGGCGACCGCGCCGAGGCCGATTCGTATCTGGCGTATCCGTTCCGGCGTTATCTGATGCCCTGGATCCGCCATGGCCGTCCCGCTCAGACCCCACGCGCCTGCGGGGGCCAGATGTGTTTGTGCATCTGGAGCTGCATCCGCACCGGCAGCCGGTCGGCCAGAATCCATCCGGCCAGCCGCGCCGGGTCGAGCCGTCCGAACACGCAGCCCATCAGCACTGCGTTGACGCGCGCCGCCAGCCGGTGTTCGCCAATAACGCCGCGCGCCCATTCGTAGTCGGCGCGGTCGGCGATTACGAACTTCACCTCGTCGCGCGGCGTCAGATACTCGAGGTTGCGCCAGAGGTTGCGCGCCGACTCGCCGCTACCCGGGCACTTGAGGTCCATCACCTTGACCACCCGCGGGTCAAGCCGGCTCACGTCGCTCGCGCCCGAGGTCTCGATCAGCACCGTGCGGCCGGAGGCGAGCAGGCGCGCGACGAGCGGATAGACGCCGGGCTGGAGCAGCGGCTCGCCGCCGGTGATCTCGACCAGCTCGCATCCGTACTCGAGCAGGCGCGCGGCGGCCTCCTCGACCGTCATCGTCCGCCCCTCGTAGAAGGCGTACTCGGTGTCGCACCAGACGCATCGCAGGTTGCATCCGGTCAGCCGCAGGAAAGCGCACGGGCGCCCGGCCCAGGTCGATTCGCCCTGGATGCTGAAGAAGATCTCGTTGACGCGCAGCCGTTCGCCCGCCATCTCAGGAGATCCGCCGGCGCGCCGCCGCGTGCGCCTCCTCGAGCACCGCGCGCAGCGCAACGTTGCTTTCGCGCGCGATCCGTTTGCAATCGTCGTACTCCGGCGCGACCGTGACCGTCTCGCCGCCGCGCGATAGCTTGGCCCGCACGCGACCCCATCGGGTGTCCACCTCGATGATCTCGCGCGCGAGCTTGAGCCGGGCCACCGGATGGTAGCGCAGGCCGATGGTGGAGGTTTCGACGAAGAGCACCGCGGCGATCCGCTCGCGCGCGGAGGGCTCCGCGAGCACCGCGACCGTGATCGCGGGGCGGCCCTTCTTCATGATCGTGGGCGTTAGCGTCACGTCGCGCGCCCCGGTCTCGAGCAGCCGCTCGACGACGTGATCGTATATCTGTGGATTGAGGTCGTCGATATTGGCCTGGATTTCGACGAGCTCGTCGGCCTCGTACTGCGGCTCGCGCTCGCCGAGCATCAAACGCAGCACATTGGGCCGGTCGGCGAAGTCTTTGGTTCCGGCGCCGTAGCCGACGCGCTCGACTCTAAGCCCCATCGCGGCTGGCGCCGGCCGCGCCAGCGCGCACACGATCGCGGCGCCGGTCGGCGTGACCATCTCGGCTTCGCCGTCGCCCATCCGCACCTCGAAACCGGCGAGCAGCTCGGCCGTCGCGGGCGCCGGCACCGGGATTACGCCGTGGCGCGAGCGCACGAAGCCGCGGCCCATCGGCAACCCGGAGACGAACGCCTCGCCGATCGCGAGCCGCTCGAAGCACCAGGCGGCGCCGACCACGTCGATGATCGCATCCACCGCGCCGACTTCGTGGAAGTGAACCTCGGCGGGGCTCGTGCGATGGACCTTGGCTTCGGCCTCGGCGAGTGCGGCGAAGATCTTAAGGGCGCGATCCTTGACGCTGCGCTCGAGCGTGGTCGCGCGTTCGACGATTTCGCGGATGTCGTCGAAATGGCGCTCGGGCTGGAGCGGCGCGGCCTCGACCTCGAACTTGAGCGCGGAGATTCCGCTCACGGTTTTGCGTCGCACTGCCACGCGCCAGCCCTCGAGCGGCAGCGCGCCGAGCGCGGCCCGCAATTCGCCGAAGTCGGCGCCGCTATCCAGCATCGCGCCGACGATCATGTCGCCGCTCAGCCCCGAGAATGCGTCGAAGTAAGCCGTCTTCACAGCGAGCCCTGTTTACATAGTAATAGGGCGGAACTACAATAACAGTCCTCTGCTGCGCGGTCCGCGTCCATGAGGCAAAGGGAGCTTAATTTTTTCCGCCGCCTGCTCGAGGACCGCAAGCGCGAGATTCTGGAGGAAGCCGAGCGAGCGCTTGGTGCGCTCAACACCAAGTCCGAGGAGGCCTGCGCCGACCCCACCGATCGCGCCTCGCTCGAATCCGACCGTGCCTTCCTGCTCAGGATGCGCGATCGCGAGCGCAAGCTGCTGAGCAAGATCGACGAAGCCTTCGCGCGCATCGAGGGCGGCAGCTACGGCCTGTGCGAGGAATGCGGGGATCAGATCGGAATCGAGCGGCTGCGGGCGCGTCCGGTGACCACGCTGTGCATCAGTTGCAAGTCGGCGCAGGAGGCGCGCGAGCGCCAAGGTTTCACCCGCTGATCGCCCGGACTTCCTTCCACAAGTCAGGCACGCGATGAAAGTCCGCAAAGCCGTGATCGTGGCGGCCGGGCTCGGCACGCGCATGCTGCCCGCCTCCAAGGTCATCCCCAAGGAGATCCTGCCGGTCGTCGATCGCCCGGCTATCCAGGTCGTGGTCGAGGAGGCAGTCGCTTCGGGCATCGAGGAGGTCGTCATCGTGGTCGCGCCCGGGCGCACGCTCGTGCTGGACCACTTCGAGCCCGCCGTCGAACTGGAGCGCCATCTTGAGGAGCGCGGCAAGTACGATCTGCTCGCGATGGTGCGGGCGACCAATCCGGCCGTGCGCATCACGCCCGCAACTCAGGAACGGCCGCTCGGCCTGGGCCATGCCGTGCTCCAGGCGCGCGCGGCGGTCGGCGACGAACCGTTCGCGGTGATCCTGCCCGACGATATCTTCGACGCCGACCCGCCCTGCCTGCGCCAGCTGATCGCGGTGGCCGAGGAACGCGACGCGCCGGTGGTCGCGCTGATGCGCGTAGCGCATGCCGACATCTCGAAGTACGGAATCGTCGAGGCGACCACCGCCGGCGAGCGGCTGTACCGACTGCATGGGATGGTGGAGAAGCCGGAACCGGCCAAGGCGCCGAGCAACTTCGCGATCATGGGCCGCTACGTGCTGACGCCCGAGGTTTTCGAGCTGCTCGCTGCGGGCAAGCCGGGCGCGGGCGGCGAGCTCCAACTCACCGACGCGCTGCGTGCGCTCAGCCAGCGGCGGGCGATGTACGGTTACGAGGTCATCGGCACGCGCTACGACCTCGGCGACCGCTTCGGCTTCCTCGCCGCGCAGGTGGGCTTCGGATTGAAACGGCCGGAGGTCGCTGATAGGTTGCGAGCCTATCTCCGAAGCGTGGTTTCGACCTAGAATTTCCGCTCGGGTGGGGCAGTAGCTCAGCTGGGAGAGCACCACGTTCGCAACGTGGGGGTCGAGGGTTCAAATCCCTTCTGCTCCACCATCCAGTCTCACGCTCCTCGGACATCGCAGAGAATTGCTCTAACGGCGCGCGTGCACGCGTGATTGCGCCGCCCCGGGCGCGCGGCCGCCGGCGGTATGCCTTGTCAGTGGTTGTGAAAGGTGCCACTCTCGGGGCCAAATTCCACAAGAGGGAACGAACCATGTCGCTTCCGCAGGACATCAGCCCGTGCAACAGCCAAATAATGGATTCGCTGACCCGGGCTTCGCAGATGGAATGGATTCCCATGCCCGACGACCCCGAGCGGGCGTTCATGAAGATCCTGTGGACCGGATCGGAGTCCGGCGCGTGGGCAGTCCTGCTGCGCTGGCTCAAGGGCTACACGGCGCCGGCGCACAAGCACCTCAGCGGCGCTCACACCTTCGTGCTGTCGGGCAAGCTCCAGGTGCGCACCGGAATCCTTCAGGCCGGGGATTACCTTTACGAGGCCAACGGCATGGTGCACGGGGCAACCACCGCGCTCGAAGACACCGAGTATCTGTTCATCTGCAACGGCCCGGTGTTGTTCTTCGACGAGAACAAGTTCACCTCGTATCTCGGCTGGGAAGAGCTTCGAAGAATTCAGGAAGCGATGCCGCGACGTTCGGCCGCCTGAATCTTCTGCTCAGCCGCAGCTGGCCGCTACCGTTTGTCTTCCGCGCGGGGCGCGCCTGCGTGATCCCCGGCGAGCCCGGCGGTCGCGAGCGCCTTGCGCTTCGCGCCGTTGAGGTCGTAGTGCCGGCGGGTGACGATGCGCTGCGCGTACAGCCCGCCGCCGGCCTGCACGTTGGTCACCTGGCGCCATCCGCCGAAAGCGTCAGCGGTCAAGTCGCGGATCGCGTGAAACAGGCGCAGGCGATACTCGCCGTCCACCCCCTTGCCGGTGCTCATGTACTTGCGCACCAGCGCACCGGTGGCCTCGTTTTCAAGGTCGCTTACCGCGGGCGCGGTGAGGACCGATCCGCCGGAAATGTCGTGCAGATGCCGCACCATCATGTTGTAGTTCGCGGCGGCGTGGTACTTGCCGGCGTTGGTGAACAACTCGTTGGGAAAAGCGGTCCCGTCCGCGCTCATCTCGCAATTGCCGAGCGCGGCCTCGAGCGTCGCGCGCACCAGCGTCGCATGGATGATCATCTCGGAGATTTTCTCGCGCACGTGAGAGACGGCGGCCAGGCCGTTTGCCTCCGCGATTAACTGCGCAAAGCCGACGAGTTGATCCGCCTGCTCGGCCATGTCGGAGAGGCCGCCCAGCCGCTCCCAGAGGCCGAGCGAGTGCGCGAACACCGCAGCGTGTTCGGTCTGCCCGTCAAGCATCACGCGCGCATTGGGCACGAAGACGTCGTCGAAGATTACAAAACCTTCCGGCATGTGCACGCGCGCGGAGAAGGGGAAGGTTCGTGCATCCTCGTGGCGCGGCGCGTAACTGGTGTTGACGATTTTAACCCCGGGCGCGTTGACCGGCACCATGCACGCGATGGCGTAGCTCTCTTCGCCCCTGTGCATCGCCTTGGTCGGAATCACCATCAACTCATGCGCGAGCGAGGCGCCCGTGATATGCAGCTTTGCGCCGCGAATAACGACGCCCTCCTCCGTGCGATCGACAACGTGCGTGTACGCGTCGGGGTCGTCCTGCTGCGCGGGCGGCAGACTGCGGTTGCCCTTCGCGTCGGTGATGCATTCGACAATCCGGATGTCGGCGAGCTGCGCCTTGTCCACGTAGTCGCGGATCCGCCGGGCGAACTCGGGCAGCGCCTCGCCGATGCGGGCGGCCGCGGTGGCCAGCGTCATCAGCGACTGGTAGGTGACCAGCGACAGGATATCGGCGCCGTGCTGCATCGGGATTCGCGCGCGCAACTCGTCAGCCGAGCGCGGCACCGACATCAACGGATTTCGCGCGTCCTTGCCCGGTTGATACCAGCGGTCGTAACCTCTGGCCACCTGCTCCACCGACTGGCCCAGAATCGGGTGTCCAACCAGGTCCTCGATGCGGCTTCCTTCGAAATATGTCGCTCGGCCGTCGTTGAGGCTCTTCTTGTACTGGTCTCCGGTAAGCACGACGCTCGGATCCTCCGTGGCCAAATTTGAATGCGTCCCTTGCCGCGCAACAGCAATCTAACCAGAACCAATTTCCGCGAACCGTTGCAAGGAGAACGCGCCGTCCGCGACCTGGTTCAAGCGCGCGCGGAGGGCCGTCGCAGGCGCGGCGAACGGCGGCCCTGAGGCGCACCGCGAAACGTGCTTGTCATTCGAGGGCGAATAATCGTACAACCCATCGCAGGATCGGAGCGACGAAGCGCGCACGAAACCCGCAAGGAGAATCGCCGATGAAGATTGGAGCCTCATTCTTCTGCCAGAACTATTTTCGAGCGCAGAAGCCGGACTGGCAGGTTTACCAGGACGACCTGACCCTGGCGGACATGGTCGAGCCGCTCGGTTTCGATTCGATCTGGGCCGTCGAGCATCACTTCTCGCCCTACACGATGATTCCCGACGTGCTGCAATTCCTGACCTACATGGCGGGGCGCACCAGGCGGGTCGGCCTGGGCTCGATGGTCGTGGTGCTGCCATGGCATGACCCGGTGCGAGTGGCCGAGCAGATTGCCATGCTCGACATCTACTGCGGCGATCGCGAACTGACACTGGGACTCGGGCGCGGCTCGGGCCGGATCGAGTACGAAGGCTTTCGCGTGCCGATGTCGGAGTCGCGGGAGCGCTTCGTCGAGGCGGCCGAAATCTTACGGCTGGCGCTGACTCAGGAGCGCTTCTCGTATAACGGAAAGTACAATCAAATTCCCGATATGAGTATCCGGCCGCAGCCGCGGCGCCATAATCTGACCGAGCGCTTTTACGGGGCGATTGTGTCGCCCGAGACCGGTGACATCATGGCGAAGCAGGGCATGGGCATGCTTGTGATCCCGCAAAAGGCATGGGCCGATCACAAGTCGGACTACGATCACTTCAAAGCATCATGCGCCAAGTTCGGCCATGCCCCGAAAAAGCCGATCGTCGTATGCTTCGTGTACTGCGCGGAGACCGAACGCGAAGCGGCGGCGGGCGCGGAAAGATACATGGGCAACTATGCCGACACCGCGATTCGGCACTACGAGTACGACGAACCCGAACATTTTCGAAATACCAAAGGTTACGAATACCACACGAAAATGGCCGAAGCGGGCCGAGACAGGCCTCAGGACTTCCGCAACCTGTTCACCAAGACCCAGGTATTCGGCACGCCCGAGCGATGCGCCGAGACGCTGCGCACGATCGCGGACACTATGGAGGCCGAAGAGTTCGTCGGCGTGTTCAAGTATTCCGACATGTCGCTCGATGTTGCGCAGCGCAATATGAAGTTGTTCGCGACCGAGGTCTTGCCGCATATCAAGAGCGGAACCTCGCCGTCGATCCAGAGCGCAGCGGCCGGCGGGCGCTAGCCTCTGCGACATGCGCAAGGAAGCCTGATGAGGCCGGCATCGCCCTGGCGCCTGGCGATGCCGGCCTTCGGCTCCGCGCTCATCCCCTGCCGTTTGCCGCGCATTTCCGCGGGCTGGCAAACAATCCGGTTATGCGGCTGAGTAAGCCCGGGCAACGTTGACAATCCGGATGGAGAGCTGACCCTTGTTCAAGCGCGTATTGATTGCCAATCGGGGTGAAATAGCAATCCGCGTCGCGCGCGCGGCGGCGGCGCTGGGCATGGAATCGGTCAGCGTATATGCACCGGCCGACGCGCTCTCGCTTCACACTCGTGTCACAACCGAGTCGCGTCCGCTCGGCTCGCGGACGCCGTCGAACGATCCGGTACGCGCCTATCTCGACGCCGAAGCTCTGATCGAAGCCGCCCAGGCGGCGCGCTGCGATTGCATACATCCCGGCTACGGCCTGCTGTCCGAAAACTCCGGTTTCGCCGAGCGATGCCTCCGGGAGGGCATCGCGTTCGTCGGCCCGCGACCCGAAACGCTGTCGCTGTTTGGCGATAAGATCAGGGCGCGCGAGCTGGCTCGCTCGCTAGGTGTTCCAATCGTTCCGGGTAGCCAGCGGGCGGCGACTAACGTCGAAGAGGCGATGGCGGTCGCCGAAGAGATCGGCTACCCGGTGATGCTCAAGGCGGCGGCGGGCGGCGGTGGCCGCGGCATCCGCACCGTCGGATGCGCGGAGGAGATGGCGGCGGCGTTCGCCCGCTGCCAGAGCGAGGCGCTGGCCGCGTTCGGCAACGGCTCGGTGTTTGTCGAAAAGCTCATCGCGCGCCCCCGCCACATCGAGGTCCAGATCCTCGCCGACGGACACGGCGATGTCGTGCACCTGTACGACCGCGACTGTTCGGTCCAGCTTCGGAACCAGAAGCTCGTCGAGATCGCGCCGGCGCCGGCGCTGGAGGCCGGATTGCGCGGGCGTGTGCTTGAAGACGCCGTCCGCCTCGCGCGCGCGGCTGGCTACGTAAACGCGGGCACGGTCGAGTTCCTGGTCAGTCCCGAGCGCGGCGAACATTTTTTCATCGAGAGCAATCCTCGAATCCAGGTCGAGCACACAGTCACCGAACAGGTGACGGGCATCGACCTCGTCGAGTCGCAGTTCCGGATCGCCGCGGGCGAGCCGCTCAAGAACCTGGGGATTCCTCATCAGGCCGCGATCGAAGCGCGTGGGTTTGCGGTGCAGGCGCGTATCGTGGCGAGCGGCAACGGCGTGCTGACCGCGTACAAGGAACCGGCGGGGCCCGGAGTGCGGGTCGATTCCTGCGGCTACCTGGGCTACGCGCCGCCGCCGCAATTCGATCCCATGTTCGCCAAGCTCATCTGCAAGTCAAACTCGACGCATTCGCTGTCGTCGGCGCTCGATCGCGCCCTGCGCGCGCTGGAGGAGTTCCACATCGCGGGCCTGCCCACTAATCTTCATCAGTTGCGCGCCGTCCTCGCCCATCCAGCGGTCCGCGCGGGCGATGCGCGTACCACTTTTTTTGCCGACCAATTCAGTCCCGGCACGACTGTCCGCGCGCACGGATCCTCAGGACCGCTGGCGCTGCTCGAACAGCAGGCGACACTGCTCGGCGGCGGCAAAGCCGCGCTCACCGTCTTCAGCGCGCAATCGGCGTCGGCGTCGCCCGGCCTCGCCGTACCCGCCGGCGAGACGGGGGTCGAAAGCCCCATGGCGGGCGCGATCATCGAACTGCCGGTATCAGCCGGAGCCATGGTCGAGGCCGACGCGACGCTGATGGTCATCAGCGCAATGAAGATGGAGACGGCGATCGTGGCGCCGTGCGCCGGCGTCGTGACCGAGATCCAACCGGCCGCGATTGGCGCCACGGTCACCGCCGGACAGATTATCGCCACAATCGCACCGGCCGCTGGCGACGCCAACGCAATCGTGCCACCGCGCGACGGTGACGAGGCGTGGGCGCCGATGCTTGCCGATGTGCGCGCCTTGCAGACGCTCGCCCATCGCCGCTTCGCGCCCGATTCCCAGGATCCCGGCGTCGTGCGACAACGCAGTCGCGGCAAGCTGACCTGCCGCGAACGGATCGACCTGCTGCTCGACCCCGGCAGCTTCCGCGAGATCGGCAGTATCGCGGGCTTCGCCGACTACGACCAGGACGGGCGGGTCGCCGGCTTCACGCCCGCCAACCATGTCGGCGGATGGGGCAAGGTCGAGGGCCGGACGGTCGTGGTCTGCGCCGACGATTTCACCTCGCGCGGCGGCCATGCCGACGGCGCGATCATGGGCAAGAGTGCCCATCTCGACCGGCTCTCGATCGACTTTCGATGCCCGTCGATCCGCCTGCTCGACGGCTCGTCAGGCGGCGGCAGCGTGGCCGCGATGGTGCCGCGGCAGCGGACGGCCGGCGAGAGCCAGGCACAGGAAAGTTTTGGCGCGATCGTGGCCGGTCGGCCGCGCGTCTCTGGCGGGGGCGGGTCGTTCCTGCCGGGCCATCTCGGAAGCACAATGTACGTGGCTCAGCTTAGCCAGGTGCCGGTAGTCAATGTACTGCTCGGTAGCGTAGTTGGTATTGGCGCCGCGAAGGCCGTGCTCGGCCATTTCTCGGTGATGGTGCGCGACATAGCTCAGTTGTTCGTGGCCGGACCGCCGGTCGTAAGACACGCGATGGGCTACGACATTACCAAGGAAGAGTTGGGCGGCTGGCATATCCACTGCCGCAACGGCTCCGTTGACAATCTCGCCGAGTCGGAAGAAGAGGCGGCGGCGATGGTCAAGCGGTTCCTCGCCTACCTCCCGTCCAGCGTATACGAAGCGCCGCCGGTTGTGGCGCCGGACCCCGGCGATCCCGCCGACCGCCGCGAGGAGGAGCTGCTCACCATCATCCCGCGCAAGCGCAGCGCGACTTTCGACATGCGCCGGGCGATCCGGCTGATGGCTGATCGCGGCTCGTTCTTCGAAATCGGCTCGCTATGGGGGACGGACCAGATCATCGGCTTCGTGCGCTTCAACGGTTATCCGATGGGCGTCATCGCCTCCGACTGCCGGCACGTCAATGGCGGCGCGCTCACCGCCGACGGCTGCGACAAGCTCAAGCGCCACGTTGACCTGTGCGATCTGTTTCACCTGCCGATCCTTAACCTGGTCGATAACCCGGGCTTCGCGGTCGGCCTCGAGCACGAGCTAGCCGGTACGATCCGCAAGGGCGGCGAGTGGATGATCGCCTTCGCGCAGGCCGCAGTACCGATCTTCACGGTAATCATGCGCCGCAGCTTTGGAGTAGCAGGTAACAACTACGCAACGCCGCGCGGCGGCGCCAGCGCGCGAGTGGTGTGGCCCGCCGCCGACGTCGGCGGCATCCCGCCCGAAGGCGGCATCGAGGCCGCCTACAAGCGCCAGCTAGCCGAGGCCGCCGACCCCGCAGCGCTAAGGGCCGAGATCAGCGCGCGTATCGAAAGCGCGCGCGGCCCGATCGGCCCGCTCAACCGGTTCGAGATGGAGGAGATGATCGACCCGCGCGACACCCGGCGTTGGATATGCGAATGGGTAGAGAATGCCTATCGTATCGTCTCGCAGCCGGGCTTCCTGGGACCGCGAGCAATACAATTCAGGCCGTAGCGATCCAGGAGTACAGGATTGTGGGATTCGGTAATCAGTCCTTGCTCGAAGCTTGAATCTCCGGGCGCAGGACTTTCTCGAGGAGCTTATGTCAAGGGCAAGGAACCCGCACTCATCGCCGCGGTTTTGATTGACGCGCAACCCCTGCGAAATTCGTAGGGCTTCAACATCGCAGGGCCGGCCGGCGAAGAGCCATCCCGGCGGCCCGTCCGACATGCCTCAGGCGAGCGGGGTGACGAGCGACCCGTCGGCCTTCCATTGCCCGGGGTCGTGGCCGAAGATGAGTCGGGCGCCCGCCCGCTCCATCTTGCGGTAGCGCTCGATCACCTCGCGCATCGCGTCGTAGCTGAAAGCGAACGGCGGCAACACCATCTCTTCGAGCACCTTGCGCATGTAGCAGGAGTCCGCCGTCAGCACACATTCGCCTGTGTCGGTGCGTACGCGCAGCGACTGATGGCCCGCGGTATGGCCGTAGGTGGGCAGACAAACCACGCTGCCGTCGCCAAAGAGGTCGTGCTCGCCGTCGATCAGCTTGAGTTGGTGGCCGAGATCGAAGTCCGCCCGATTGTATGCGTTGCGGCGAATCTGATCCGGATCCGCCGCGGCTTCCCACTCGCGTCGCTGAACCACCAGCTTTGCGTTGGGCACGTCGGCGTTGCCGCCGACATGATCGAAATGCAGGTGCGAATTGATCACAAAGTCGATGCGCGCAGGGTCGATGCCGCGCGCGCTGAGTTGTGCGGCGAGATCCTCGCCGGCCTGGAAGCGAACCGTAAAAACTTTGGCCAGCGAACCGAGGCGGCCGGAATCACGCTGGAGCTCGCGATGGAGTCCGGTGTCAAAGATCGCTTGCCCCTTGGGATGCTCGATCAGGAAGGACGGAATAGGGAGCTTGAAGCGCCCGGGTTCGTTGGCGAGGATGCTCGCGGCCGCAACCTCGAGCCATCCGCAAACCATCGGTTGTATTTTTACCGACATGATCCCTTTTTCCCTTCACCTCGACTGTTCAGATGGAACGGTGTGGCAGTGAATTGACCCGGGTTAACGCTGGCGCGCCGGGTCACGACAGGGCAGCCTCCGTCGCCGGGTCGCCGGCAATACGGCTGTGCCACATCACCCGAGGCTCGCTCATGTCCCACGGCGTGGCTCGGTGGAGCAGGCAGCGGTTGTCCCACACCACAGCATCTCCCGGCGACCAGTGGTGATAATAGACGCGCGGGGGACGGCAGGCGAAGTCTACCAGCTCCTGCAGGAACCGCTCAGATTCGGCCGGGTCCATATCCGGAATGTTGTGGGCGTGGCGGCCGATTGACAGCGATTTTCGGCCGGTCTCGGGATGGACCTTCACCAGGGGACGCAGCGGCACCGGCCCATCGTGGAACCCGTAGCCGTTGTATTCGCTCCCTTTCCTCGGCAAATGTCCGAGCTTGGCCTGGCTGTAGTAGAGCGAGTGATAGGCCGCGAGGTTTTCGACCTTCGTCCGGAGATCCTCGTCGAGAGCGTCGAAAGCCGCCCGCATATCGGCCCATCCGGTTGCTCCGCCGGAGGTTGGTACGACTTGGGCGGTAAAGACCGCACCCTTGGCCTGCACCGGCATGTACGTGCTGTCGCAATGCCAGCCCATGTTGCCCTTGAGCACCTTGAGGATGTCGTTGTCAGGGTCGGCGATTAGCGTCCCATCTTTTCTCACGTTGCTCAGCGCGGCCATCTCGAACTCGAGCGGGCCAAAACGTCTGGCGAAGGCGATCTGCTCATCGCGGCTGAGATGCTGGCCGGGAAAGATGAGGAGTGCGTACTCCAGCCAGGCGGCGTAAAGTTCATGCCAAGTCGCCTCGTCCAGCGCGGCGAGCTTGAGACCGGTCACCAGCGCGCCGAAGGTAGCGTCGAGAGGTCTGATTTCGAATCCGCGAGCCACCGGGAACCCTCCGCTGACTGCAAAACTCCAAGGCGCCCAAGGCGAACGCTATCGAACCGCCCGCCGGCGGGTCAAACCCTTGCCGTTTTCCGGACACCGGCGCAGCCGCCGCCAGAATCTCATAACAGCGACGTGTTCATCTCCCCAGCTTGCTTCCGCCGGTTAGCGTGGGACTACATTATAGCGGCGAAGGGCGGCAATGCTGCTTGACATCTGCGATTATCTGCCACGAGCGATCATCAAGATCATTGAGGCCGTCAAGGAGCCGGCCTGCGGCCGGGCAACGGAGACAGCGAGCGTGAAATACACACGCATATATGCGGACGCCAACGGCGAGTCGCATTTCGAGGACGTTGAGATCGAAACGAAAGCGGCGCCGCACAACACCGGCGTAATCTCGCAGATGTTCGCCGCCAGGGGCGTGATGTTCAGGCTATCGCCCGACTATTTCGTCGATTGGCATAACGCGCCGCGCCGACAGTTCGTCGTCAATGTCACGGGCAGCGTCGAGATCACTGTCAGTGACGGCGACAGACGCGTCTTCGGTCCGGGGACAATCCTGCTGGCCGAGGACCTCGCCGGCAAGGGCCACACCTCGCGCGGACTGGGCGGCGACGAGCGGATGTCGCTCTTCATCCCGCTCAAGGAATAAGCCCTCGATCCCGAAAGCGCGTCTCCGTACCCGCCGCAAAACTCCTCCAAGTGACGGGACCCCGCGGCTGTGCTATTGGGACCGACGGTGAAGGCCAAATCGGCCTGTCACAGAAGGGAGAGCCATCATGGCTGATCGGCTGAAGGGAAAAGTGGCGCTAATCACCGGGGGCGGCTCGGGTATCGGCCGCGCGACCGCGATGCTTTTCGCGCGCGAGGGGGCCAGGGTGGTTGTCGCCGACTACAACGTTGACGGCGGAGAGCGCACCGTGCGCACGATCAAAGAGGCCGGCGGCGAGGCGCTGTTCCACGCCGCCGACGTCTCGAATTCCAGGGACGCCGAAGCGCTCGTGGCCAGAACCATTGCCGCCTACGGCCGGCTCGACAGCGCATTCAACAACGCAGGCATCGAGGGCGAGTTCTCGCCGACTCCCGAATGCACGCTGGAGAACTGGCAGCGCGTGATCGGAATCAATTTGAGCGGCGTATTCTACTGCATGAAGTACGAGATTCCCGCGATGCTCACGGGCGGCGGCGGTACGATCGTCAACACCGCGTCGATCTGCGGCCTGGCTGGAATCGCGAACACCGCAGCCTACACCGCGGCCAAACACGGCGTCGTTGGCCTGACCAAGGCGGCGGCGCTGGAGTTCTCCAGCAAGGGTATCCGGATCAACGCCGTGTGCCCGGGATTCATCCGCACGCCGATGGTCGCGCGGGTGATGGACCGCGGCAGCTTCGACGAAAAGGCCGTCATCCAGACCCATCCGATCAACCGGCTCGGGCAGCCAGAAGAGATCGCGGAGTCTGTGCTGTGGCTGTCCTCGGACGCGTCGTCGTTCGTATGCGGCGTGTCGATGCCGGTGGACGGCGCCTACATGGCGCAGTAGCAAAGAGCAATTGGCGGGGCCACGCCCCCTGCGGAAACCGGCGCGACCGGCTAATTCCACAGCGCGCGCGAGGCGAGGCGCGCGCCCTCGGCCATCGCGCGCAGCTTCGCCCACGCGATCGCGGGCACCACGCGCGAGAACCCGGCAAAGGTCGCAAACCCGCAGTCGGTGCCCGCGATCACGTTCTCGCGCCCGACGATTCGCGTCAGGTTGCAGATGCGCATAGCGACGACCTCGGGATGTTCGATGAAGTTGGTAGTCGAATCGAGCACACCCGGGATCAGGATCTTGCCGGGGGGCAGCCTGGCGCTCTCGAAGACTTTGAACTCGTGTTCATGGCGCGGGTTGGCCGCCTCATAAGAAATCGCCATCGGACGCGCCTTGAGCACGATGTCGATGATCTCGGCGAGCGCGATGTCGCGATGGTGCGGACCCTCGTAGTTGCCCCAGCACAGATGGAGCCGGACGCGGTCAGGCGCAACGTCGCGCAGCGCGTGATTGAGTGCCTCGACGTGCAGCTCGGCCACCTTGCGAAATTCGGCGGTGCTCGCGTCCGCGAACTGGATATGGCGGCTCATCGCGAGATCGGGGCAATCGAGCTGGAGCAGGAATCCCGCACGATGGATCGCGTCGTACTCGCTCTTCATCGCGTCTGCGAGCGCGGCGATGTAGGCCTCGTGGGTCGGGTAATGATAGTTGCCGAGGAACTGCGCGATCACACCGGGCGAGGCAGCGCTGACAAACGCCTCCGCGACCTTTACCTCAGCAAGCGCCGCCCTCAGATTGTCGAGGTCGCGCTCCAGTTCGGCGCCGCCGCGGTAGGCGATCGGGCCATTGCACGACGGGCGCCTCATCGCGGGCATCTTGCGTCCCGCAAATGCGCGCTGGGTGAACTCGGGAAACTCCGCCATGTCGGCCGCGGTCAGCGAGGCGCGCTTGTGCTCCTCGTCGCCGAAGCCGCTCAGCCGGTCCTTGACGTATGTCGAATAGCCGATCTTTCCCATTTCGCCGTCGTTGACGACGTCGATGCCGGCCTCCGCCTGCCTGCGTACGACCTCTGCGACGGCGGAACGCACGCGCGTATCGAGCGCCGCGCGCGCGCGCAATTCGCCGGCCTCGCGGGCATAAAGCATATCGGTGAGATCGTCTGGGCGGGGCAGGCTGCCGGTATGGGTGGTCAGTATGCGGTCGGTGCTGCGCCTCATCGCGCTAGTCCAGCGGAAGCGGGCGGCCTTCGGCCGCGCGTTGCGAAATCTCGATCACGTTGCCGTCGGGGTCGCGCACGAAGCAGATGCGCGCAAGCGCGCCGAAGTTGATCGGCGCCATCGCCTGGCGCACGCCGGCCGCGACGAGTCGGCGATAGGCCGCGTTGCAGTCGAGGACCTGTACCGTGAAGTAGCGAATGCCCAGCGCCGCCATCCCGCTCACCACCTCGAGCGGCGTCTTCGCAGGGGTCGCTTCTGCGGCCGGGCGCGCCGCCGGATCGTGGGCGAAGCAAATCACCGTGTCGCCGAGCTTGACCCGCCCGGGCTCGAGCCGTGCACAATCCATCGCCCCGACGTAAAAGCGCTCGAAGGCCGATTCATCGGTGACGCCGAGCTCGATGGCGATCCCGCGTATGCCGTTGTGGCCGAGCGGGACGAGGGTAAGCGAATTGCCGTCGGGATCGCGCAGCGGCTGCGGCGCCGGGACCGTGGCGGCGGCGATGATGATACCGGCATAGCCACCGGGCGTGCGCGCAGGCAGAGGGTTGCGCGAATGGTTGAGTTTGATGACCGAGCCTGAGGCGAGGTAGCGATGCTGGCGCATCCCGCCGCCCAGCGGCAGCACTGTCTCGTACTGAAGCCCCAGGCGCTCGCCGTAAAATGCGCGCATCTCGTCGATGCGGTTGGTGAACAGGCCTACGTCCAGACGCGGCTTGGCCAGGTCCATAACGTGAGCATCTAGCAGATTTGACGACGCAGACCATAGCCGAGGCCGGGGCGACAATCGCCTGCGCGCGCAAGGCCTTCATTTTAAATTGCTTTTTAACTACGGCAGCAAAGGATCACTCCTGGCTGCCTCTCCGGCTCATCCCCGAAGCCCGCAGGCGCCCGCGGACGAGCGCACGCTCCTTGATGATCGCGAACAGCACCGGCACCAACACCATCACCGCGATCGTTGAAGTCACCATCCCGCCCACGATCGGCGCCGCGATCGGCTTCATCACATCCGATCCGATCCCGCTCTCCCACAGGATCGGCGCGAGACTGAGGATTACCACGGCTACCGTCATCAGCTTTGGACGCAGGCGATGCGCCGCGCCCTCGATTGTGGCGGCGACGATGTCTTCGTGCGCCAGTTGACCGCGCGCAAGGCGCAGGTCGAGCGCCTCGTCAAGGTAAATGATCATCACCACGCCGGTTTCGACGGCGATTCCGAACAATGCGATGTAGCCGACCGCGACCGCGACACTGAAGTTGAAGTCCATCGCATACTGGAGGACAAGCCCGCCGGTAAGTGCGTAGACGCAGGGCAGGATAAGCGCGAGCGTCTCGGGCACCGAGCCGAACAGCATGTAGAGGAGAACGAAGATTGCACTGAAGACCACCGGCAGGATCAGTTCGAGGCGCTCCCGCGCGCGCATCTGGAACGAATATTCGCCGGCCCAGCGCAGCGTATAGCCGGCCGGCAGTTTCAACCGGGCGTCGAGCGCGCGCTGCGCGCGCGCGACGTAGCCGCCGTAATCTGTGGTGTCGAGATCGAGATAAACGTAGCCGGTGAGCTCGCCGTCCTCGTCACGCACCATCGAGGGGCCTGACGCAAGCCGGATGCTTGCGACCTCGCCGAGCGGAATTTGCGCGCCGTCGGGCGTGGCGAGCAGCACCATCCGCAGCGCGTCGGGACTGCTGCGATAGTCGGCAAGATAGCGCACGCTTATCGGAAAGCGCTCGCGCCCGTTGACCGCAGTCGCGACCGGTTCGCCGCCGATCGCCGAGGCGATCGCCTGTTGCACGTCGGCGACGGTCAAACCGTAACGCGCGGCCGCGGCACGATTCACCTCGACGTCAAGATAGAAACCCTGCGCGACGCGTTCGGCGAATACGTCGCGCGTGCCCGCAACCGCACGCAGGATCTCCTCCAGCCGCGCTCCGACGCGCTGGATCCCGTCGAGCGACGGCCCCTGGATCTTCAACCCGACCGGCGTCTTGATGCCGGTTAATTCCATATCCAGCCGGTTCGCCACCGGCATCGTCCAGCTGTTCGACAAGCCGGGAAAGTTCAGCCGCGCGTCCATCTCCTGCACCAGCTGCGCATAAGTCATTCCACGCGGCCACGCGGCGCGCGGCTTGAGCATCACGGTGGTGTCGAACATGTCGAGCGGCGCATTGTCGGTTGCGCTGTCGGAGCGGCCGACCGTGCCGAACACGCTCTGGACCTCAGGAAACGAGCGCAGAATACGGTCCTGTTCCTGCATCAGGCTGATCGCCGACGTGAGCGAGATCCCCGGCAGCGCGGTCGGCATGTAAAGAACCGACCCTTCGAACAACGGCGGCATGAACTGGCTGCCGATCCGCAACGCCAGCGGGAGCACTGCCAGGAAGAGCAGCACATTGGCCGCGATGGTTATTGCGCGATGACGCAGACACCAGCGGATTACCGGCAGGTAGAGCGCGGTGAAAAGCCGCGCCGCCGGGTTTTCGGCCTCGCCGCGCAGTCGCCGCCCGCGCACCAGTATCAGCATCAGAATCGGCACCACGGTTATCGCGAGTAGCGAAGAGAAGGCCACGGCCAGCGTCTTGGTCCACGCCAGCGGGCGGAACAGGCGCCCCTCCTGCGCTTCGAGCAGGAAGACCGGCAGGAAGGAGACGACGATAATGAGCAACGAGTAGAAAATCGGGCGGCCGACCTGGCGCGCGGCGTCGAGCAGGATGCGCTGTCTGGCCGCCTCCGCGGGCGGTCCGCCGGCGGAGGCGGTGGCGGCGGCGACGTGACGATGGCCGTTCTCGACCATCACGATCGAGGCGTCAACCAGGACGCCAATCGCGAGCGCGAATCCGCCGAGCGACATGATATTGGAGCTCACACCGAGCAGACCCATCGGGATAAAGGTCGCGAGCAGCGCCAGCGGAATAGTCAGTATCGGAATCAAGGCCGAGCGGAAGTGGAACAGAAATACAATGATTACCAGACTGACTATCACTGCCTCTTCGATCAGGTCGCGCCGCAGCGTCGCAATCGAGTCCTCGATCAGGCCCGCGCGATCGTAACCTGCCACCACCTCGACTCCGGGTGGCAGACTCGGGGCGATTTCCTTGAGCCTGCGCTTGACGCCGTCGATCACGCGCAGAGCGTTCTGCCCCTGGCGCATCACGACGATGCCGCCGACCGTCTCGCCCTCGCCGTTCCATTCGGCGGCCCCTTCACGCAATGTGGGGCCGAAGCTGACCACCCCCAGGTCGCGCACCAGGACCGGCGTGCCGTCGCGGACGGCTACCGGAACCTGCTCGAGATCGGCGAGCGACTGTATGTAGCCGAGGCCGCGCACCAGGTAGTTCGCGCCGCTCATCTCGAGCACGCGGCCGCCAACCTCGCTGTTGCTCGCGCGGATCCGGTCGAGCACGGTTCCGAGCGGAATGTGCAGCGCGTAGAGCCGATGGGGGTCGAGCTTGACCTGGTACTCGCGCACGAAGCCGCCGATGGTGGCGACCTCAGCGACGCCCGGCACGGTCTCCAGCGCGTAGCGCAGCTTCCAGTCCTGGAGCGCGCGCAGGTCGGCCAGGCTGAGCTGATGGCTGCGGTCAACCAGAGCGTATTCGTAAACCCACCCCGCACCGGTCGCGTCGGGACCGATCTGCGGCGTGACGCCCGCCGGCAGCCGGCCAGCGAGCTGCTGAAGATATTCGAGCACGCGCGAGCGCGCCCAGTAGATATCGGTGCCGTCGTCGAAGATCACGTAAACGTACGAGTCGTTGGGCATCGACTGCGCACGCACCGCCTTGACCCGCGGCGCCGCCAGCATCGCGGTCACGATGGGATAGGTGACCTGATCCTCGATCACCCCAGGCGGCTGGCCCATCCACTGAGTGCGAATTATCACCTGGACGTCGGAGATGTCGGGCAACGCGTCGAGCGGGACGCGCCCGAGCGACCATCCGCCGGCGATAACCAGCGCCGCGACCGCGAGGAACACGAGAAAGCGGTTGTGCGCACACCAATCGATTGTCCTGTCGATCATCGGGGCCTCCGCTACGCGCCGCGCGGCCTATTGCATCGCCCCGGCGACTGCGATGTTGAGCTGGCGCTGCGCGATCGTCGCGCCACCCTTGCGCGCCACTATCGACACCTGCCACGAACCGCCGCTGGGAAGGGTAACGTGCGCGGTGTAAGTCCCCGGAGCGGCTTCCCGTGCCGTCGCGGTTTCGCGCATCGCCGCCATCCCCATAGAGGGCATCGCGGCCATCAAGAAGACCAGCGAAACCTCGGCGCCGTTGACAGCCCGCCCTTCGGCATCGCGCAGTGTGACGCGAATCTGGTTGTCGCCCTTGCGCGGCGGGCTGGGCTCGGTCGCAAGCTCGATTGACGCCGACGGCACCTCGGCAGCCTCGCCGACGCCGGGCGGCGGCGGCTCGAAAGTCCCGAGCGCAGCCTGGAGCTGGCTTTCCGAGTCGACGAGGAAATTGGCCGAGCTAACGATTCGCTGACCCGCACGCAGGCCGCGCTGCACGACGAAGCGGCCGTCGAGGTGCGGCCCCAGGCGGACCTCGACCGGCTGGAGATTGCCGCCGCCGCGGTCGACGAAGACGATGTCATGCATGCCGGTGCGCAGCACACCACTGTCGGGAATCACCAGTCCGCGCCCGAGCCGTGGCTCGATCGCCGCCCGCACGAACATCCCGGGCTTCAGCAGGCGCTGCGGATTGGGCAACACGCATCGCACCTTAACCGTGCGCGTCGCCTCGTCCATCGCGGGCCAGATGAAATCGACGCGGCCCGCAAACACCTCTCCGGGATAGCTGTCGATCCGCACCGATACCGGGTCGCCCGCCTTCACCTCCGCGATACGGTTCTGAAACAGCGCCGCGTAAACCCATACGTCGGTCAGCCCGGCGATCGTGTAAAGACGGGTTTCCGGCTGGACATACATGTTGGGCAGGGCGGCGCGCTCGACAACGTAGCCCGACATCGGGGCGTCGATCTCCACCTCCTGGCGGGCCGTGCCGGAGCGTTGGAGCCGCGCGACCTCGCGCGCCGGGACGCCGGCCTGCCGCAGCCGATCGAGCGCCGCGTCCGCAAGCGAAGCCGCTCCCGCGGCAACACCCTCCACGGGGCTCGAGCCGAGCCGCGTCGAAGCCCTGCGCGCGAGCAGATACTCGCGCTCGGTGCTCGCGATATCAGGACTGTAGATCGTAAAGAGCGGCTGGCCGCGCCTCACGTAGGCGTAGGTCTGGTCGGCAAACACGCGCCGGATCCATCCAGCGAACCGGGTCTGCACGTAGCCCTGAAGCCGCTCGTCGGGAACGATCGTGCCGGTCGTCTCGATACGATCGACCAGGGGCGCCTCGACCACGGTTGCCAGCCGCAACCCGATAAGCTGCCGGCGGCGCGCATCGATCTGAACCGGAGCGAGCGCGGGCGCGGCGGACGCCGCCGACGTGGCCGCCGGAGTTTGCGCGCCCGCATCCGGCGCCCCTACGAAACATGCAACCACGGCGGCAAGTGCCGACGCGGCGAGCGCAATGGCAACAAGCACCGGACGGGCTCGCTTGCGCCCGGCGCGCATCGGAATTCTGGAGACCGTCATTCTGGAGACCATCGCGATGGTGTTCATGGCGCGTCACCGATTATCTGGTGCAGCCGGGCCGCCGCGATTTCATGGTCGGCCAGCGTGCGCCAGTAGCTCTGGCGCGCGCTCAACAGATCGAGCGCCGCGCCCAGCAGGGTTTGAAAATCGACTCGGCCCGCGCGGTAGTCGCTGAGCGCCGCGGCTTCTGCCGTCTCGGCTTGGGGAATCAAACCCTCGCGGTAGATCGTCAGCATGCGCTCGGCCGTGCGCAGTGCGAGCAATTGCGCACGCGCCTGAGCCAAAGCCTCCAGCCGCGCTGCGCGCACTTCGGTGACCGCGGCCTCGTGTTCCGCGGCCGCCTGTTCGATCGCGGGCGTCTGCTTGCGCCAGAAGTAAAGCGGAACTTTGGCGCCGAATGTCAGCATGAAGTAGTCGCGGAACCCCGGGCCGGTCTTCTGGTACATGTAGCCGACGCGAAAGTCGGGCCAGTAGCCGCGATGGGCCAGCTCGAGCGCCGCGGCATCGCGCGCTTCCGTCGCCTGCGCCGCCTTGAGCTCCTCTGAGCCGCCTGCGGCCGCGGCGGCGATCGTCGGCGCGCTGGCCTTCATCGCGCTGGGAGTCACCTCGCCGATCTGGATGTCGCCAGAGTCGGGGTCGCGTCCAAGCAGCGCTTTAAGGGCAGCCTGTCCGGCGGCAATTTCCTCGCGCGCGGCGGCAATCTCCTTCAGGAGCTCGGTCGCCTGGAACTGCGCGCGATAGACGTCCTGCTGGCGGCCAATCCCGAGCCGATACTGGGCCTCAGCAATCTCGGCGATCCGGACGAGGTCGGCGTGGCTGGCCTCGAATACAGCGAGCGCTTTGGCCCCGTAGAAAAGATTGAAGTAGGTCTCACGCACTCGCTCGGCGACCTCGCGCTGGCGGGCGAGATACTGATGGTGAGCGGACTCGGCCTGGTGGCTTGCAGCGGCGGCAGCCAAGCGCAACTTGCCGGGGCCCGGGATTTCCTGCTCGGCGCCGACCCCCGTGTAGTAGAAGTCGCTGGTCTCGTAGCCCTCTGCCGGCTTGGGCCCGCCGACAGTGAATTCCTGAAGCGTCACCTCTGGATCGGGCAGCGTGGCAGCCTGCACCGGCATCTTGCTCGCCGCGCGCCATCGCGCGCGCGCGGCAACAACCAACGGGCTATCGGCCATCGCTTCGGCGACCAGCGCATCAAGCTGCGAATTGGCCGGCGGCGGCGAGAGCGTGGCATTGGTTGCCTGCGCGTTGTCCGGCGGGCCGGGCGCGACGCCAGGCGCGGCGCCCAGCCCGCCAGACAGACGTGGCGCGCGGTCCTCCGCGCCTAGAGGCGCGAACGACTGTGCGCTTGCCCGCCCGGCGCTTGCGGCGGGCGCTATCGCACCCGCCGCCTGCAGCGCGGGCGGCGGCGCCGCCGCCGTGCGCGCAGCTATCAGCGCAGCGGCCGCGGCAAGCGCGGCGACGCGCGGGGACAGCGCGCGTCGCCGGCGCGGACTTTCTCCGCGCGCATTGCTAATTCCCTCAGCAAATCCGTAAAGCGACCACATCTGATCACCTTGGCTCGCCATGCCGCCGGCCTCGAAGCGGCCGCGCGGCGCGTTTCAACGGAGGCGTGCACGCGCTTCATGCGGCGCGCGGCAACGCCCGGACATCTGTGCGCGCGAGGGCCACGGACATACCGGCCCACGCACTCGGCTGCCCACGTTCAGGTCAGTGATGCAGAACGATCAGATCTGGCGGGAACAGAGACGGTCGATCGCGACCGCAGGGTCGGAAGGTGGCGGCGCATGTACATGCGTTGCCGCCATCGATGCGACCGCCGGCAACGGCGCGGCAAACATCACGTCCGAGACGCTCAATACCGCCCAGCCGCACAAGGCCGAAGCGGCGAAGGCGCCATGGCTGGCCGGCGCGACTTCGGCGCTCGGCGCGCACGGCTGCGCCGAACACGACTGCGTCGGGCGCGGCCCATTGGGTGCGGGACACCGCGGCGTGCAGCATGCCATCGCATCGTTCGCGGCGAACGCCGCACCGACGGCCAGACATCCCACGCCTCCGGCGGCACCGGCAAGGATCAGTGCGAGCACAATGACAGCAAAGCGTCGCATCGAGCTGGGGCGGCAACCGCTCCCCTGCCTAAGGGTAGCGGCAGCGCGGCGGTCAGGCAATTCGGGCAGGCGCGGCACTTTCGCTTTATTCTGCCCTGCGCCTGGATTATGACTTGAAGCCGGGTCATCCGCGGAGGCGCCACCGCGCGCCACTCAAAATCCGCCCGTCGCGAGGAGCTAGATGGATTTCACGCTGTCGCCCAAGGTCGAGCAGTACCGCAAGCGCATCTCGGATTTCATGGATCAGTACGTCTATCCGATCGAGAAGCGCGTCGAAGAGGAAATGAACGTCCCCGGCAAGGAGCACACCGAGCCCGAGATTCTCAAGGAGGTGCGCAAGAAGGCCAAGGCCGAGGGGCTGTGGAACCTCTTCATGCCCGACGAGCACTACGGCAAGGGCCTGAAGGTTTCCGAATATGCGCCGCTGTCCGAGCTGATGGGCCGCAGCTTCATCGGTTCGCGCGCCTTCAACTGCATGGCGCCCGACACCGGCAACATGGAGATCCTCGCCGACTTCGGCACTCCCGAGCAGAAAAAGCGCTGGCTGGAGCCCTGTCTGGAGGGCACGATGCGCACCTGCTACTCGATGACCGAGCCTGAGACTGCGGGCTCCGACCCCACGCAGCTTGCGACCCGCGCGGTGCGCGAGGGCGACTACTATGTGATCAACGGCCACAAGTGGTTCACTTCCAACGCCATCGGTTCCGCGTTTGCGATCGCGATGGTGGTCACGGACCCCAAGACCGAACCCCATCGGCGCGCCAGCCAGATCATTGTGCCCACCGACACCCCGGGCTTTAACATCGTGCGCCCGGTGTCGGTGATGGGACACACCGGCGGCGGCGGCCATTGCGAGGTCATCTATAAGGACTGCCGCGTGCCAGTGACCAACCTGCTCGGCGAGGAGGGCGGCGGCTTCGCCATCGCCCAGGCCCGCCTGGGCCCTGGCCGCATCCATCACTGCATGCGCATGATCGGCGTCGCCGAGCGGGCGCTGGAGCTGATGTGCAAGCGGGCGGCGACGCGTTTCACCCATGGCAGCTTCCTCGCTGACAAAGCCAACGTTCAGCAATGGATCGCCGACTCGCGCATCGAGATCGACGCGACCCGGCTGATGGTGATGCACGCGGCGTGGAAGATCGACACGGTCGGCAAGCGCGAGGCGCGCCAGGAAATCGCTGAGATCAAGGTGATGGCGGCCAACATGGTGATGCGCGTGCTCGACCGCGCGATCCAGGTCCACGGCGCGATGGGCGTGAGCGACGACACTCCGATCGCGCGCTTCTGGCGCGATAACCGCGCGATGCGGATCGTGGACGGCCCCGACGAGGTCCATCGGATGCAGATCGCGCGGCGCGAGGTACGCCGCTGGAAGCAGTAGCGCGGCGCACCGGCTCACCCAGCGCCCGGGATTGGAAATATGGCTGAGCAAACCGCGCAACAGCCGGCGATCGACGATCTCGCTGCCGAGTACGGCGAGGTGCGCGAGGAAGAGCAGCTCGATTGGCCCCGGCTCCAAGCCTGTCTGCGCGAGCACGGCGTGCCCGGCGCCGAGAGCGCGATGGAGGTCAAGCAGTTCCGTGGCGGCAGCTCGAACCTGACCTACCTGCTGCGCTTCGCCGACGGCCATCAATGGGTCGTGCGGCGGCCGCCTTTCGGTCCGCTGCCGCCCTCGGCGCACGACATGGCGCGCGAGTACCGCGTGCTGTCGCGTCTGTGGGAGGCTTTCCCGGCGGCGCCACGCGCGATCGTGCTTATCGAGGACGCCTCCGTCATCGGCGCGCCGTTCTTCGTGATGGAGCGGCGCGAGGGCGTGGTGATCAAGAACCGCCAGCCGCTGCCGCCCGAGCTCGGCAACCAGCCCGAGACCTTCCGCCGCCTGTCCGAAAACTTCATCGACACGCTCGGCGACCTTCATTCGGTCGATTACCAGAAGGTGGGCCTCGGCGGCCTCGGCCGCCCCGAGGGCTTCTTCCAGCGCCAGATTACGGGATGGATGGGGCGGTGGGAGAAGGCGAAGACGCGCGAAGTGCCTCTGATGAACAAGCTGGGGGGCTGGTTCCTGCAGAACATGCCGCCAGCGCAGAAGCCGTCGCTCCTGCACAATGACTTTTTCCTGCATAACGTAATGTTTGCGGCGGGCGAATCAGGCCGCGTGGTGGGCGTGTTCGACTGGGAGATGTCCACCCTGGGCGACCCAATGATCGACCTCGGCACCGCGCTAGGCTACTGGCGCCAGCCCGACGACCCGCCCGAGCTGATCGCGCTCAGCCAGGGCCATCCGCACACCACAATGCCCGGCTTTCTCGGCCGCGACGAGCTGGTCGAGCGCTATGCGCGGCGCACCGGGCGCGACGTGACCTGGGCTGATTACTATCGCGCGTGGGCCAACTGGAAAACCGCCACCGTGGTCGAGCAGATCTATGTGCGCTACGTCCGCGGGCAAACCAGCGATCCACGCTTCGCCACGATGGGCGAGTACGCGCCGGTGCTGGCGGCGCAGGCGGCCCGGATCGTTGCCAAATTCGGCTTTAGGGAGTAAACGGCAAGGGGCGCGCAAAAGCCGCGCCCGCGAGCCCCGCCCATCTGTCGGCTCCGCCTGCGTGCGGGGTTGTTATTTGGGCCGGCCTTTGGGCTAGATTACGAATTCGAAAAGGCGGGCGGACGCCTGCCCGGCCGGGAGGTTTTGCACTCTTGCACGCGATCAACTACGAAGCTCCAACCACAGTTCAGGACGCGGTCAAACTGCTGGCCCAGCTCGGCGAGCGCGCGCGCCCGTTGTGCGGCGGCACCGACCTCATCATCCAGCTGCGCGCTGGCGTGCGCCGGCCAGAGTGCGTCGTCGACGTAAAGAATATCGCCGACCTGCGCCACATCAGCTTCGACCCCAAAAAGGGACTGCGCCTGGGCGCGGCGGTCCCCGCGATCGAGATTTACGAGAACGCCGAGATGCGTCAGCGCTATCCCGGGCTGACCGAGGCCGCCCACCTGATCGGGTCGCTCCAGATCCAGAGCCGCGCCTCGGTCGGCGGCAACTTGTGCAACGGCTCGCCCGCCGCCGACACCACGCCGGCGCTGATCGCACTTGGCGCGCGAGCGCGTATCGCCGGACCCAGGGGTGAGCGCGAGGTTAAGGTCGAAGATTTCTGCACCGCGCCCGGGCGCACCGTGCTCCAGCCGGGCGAGTTGCTGATCGAACTGCTGATCGATCCGCCCAAGCCGCACAGTTCTGACGCGTACCTGCGCTTCATCCCGCGCAACGAGATGGACATCGCGGTGGTCGGCGTGGGTTCGTGCGTGCAGCTCGACGGCGACAAGGTCGTCGCCGCCCGGATCGGGCTTGGCGCGGTGGCGCCGACGCCGCTGTTCGCCGCCAAGGCCTCCGAGTCGCTGGTGGGCAAGAAGCTCGACGACGCGGCGATCGAACGGGCGGCCAAGCTCGCCACCGAACAGAGTACGCCGATTGACGACATGCGCGGCACCGCCGAGTTCCGCCGTCATCTGGTCGGCGTGCTGACCCGCCGCACGCTGCTCAAGGCGGCGGAGCGGGCGCGCGCGGCGTAATCGGCAGCCGCGATCGGCAATGGGGACCGCCGCCGCCCACCCAACGGCGCAAGGGGAAGGACAAACCGCGACGCTGGCCGAATCCGCGATCGCAGAACAGAAGAATCAAAGATGGATCACAAGAAAGTAGTCGAAACCACGCTCAACGGTGAGCGAATCGAGTTCCTGTGCGAGCCGCGCCAGAGCCTGCTTGAAGTGCTGCGCGACGAGCTCGGGATGACCGGGAGCAAGGAAGGATGCCTGACCGGCGACTGCGGCGCTTGCACCGTGATCGTTGACGGGCGCGCCACCTGCTCGTGCCTGATGCTCGGGGTCGAAGCGCAGGGGCGCAAGCTCAATACGGTCGAGGGGCTGGCCAACGGCGTCCAGCTCCATCCGCTCCAGCAGAAGTTTCTCGAGGAGGCCAGCCTGCAATGCGGCATCTGCACGCCCGGGATGCTGATGTCGGCCAAGGCGCTGCTCGACCATAATCCCAACCCGACCGAGGCCGATGTGCGCTACGCGCTGGCCGGCAATCTCTGCCGCTGCACCGGGTACGACAAGATCGTGCGCGCGGTGCTTGACGCGGCCAAGGCGGCGCGCTGAGCCGCGGTTGTGAGCGGCGGGCGCTTCTGAAAGACTTCTTGGCAAAGGGAGAGTCGAACATGGCAGCGACCACAGAAGGAAGCCAGCAGTTCCGGGTTATCGGCACGCGGCCGATCCGGCATGACGGCGTGGAAAAAGTCACTGGGGCGGCCAAATACGGCGCGGATTACGCCTTCCCCGGCATGCTCTACGGCAAGGTTCTGCGCAGCCCCCATGCGCACGCCATCATCAAATCCATCAAGGTGGACAAGGCGCTGGCGCTGCCCGGAGTCAAGGCGGTGGTGACCTCGGCCGACCTGCCCGAGCTGCCTGACCGGATGGAGGCGGCGGGCGAGCTGCCGATCAATCTCCATCATCTGAGCTCCAACATCCTGGCTCGCGGCAAGGTCCTGTACGACGGCCACGCGGTTGCCGCCGTCGCCGCGACCAGCCCGCACATCGCCGAGGAGGCGCTGCGGCTTATTGAGGTCGATTATGAAGTCCTGCCGCCGGTGATGACGGTGGAGGACGCGATGAAGCCGGGCGCGACGATCCTGCTGCCCAGTCTGCGCAACAAGGAAGACGGGCCCGACAAGCAGACCAACGTCGCCGCCCATCTCCAGTTCAAGCGCGGCGACGTGGCCGAAGGCTTCAAGCAGGCCGACTACGTGATCGAGCGGACCTTCAAGACCGCGATGGTCCATCAGGGCTACATCGAGCCCCACAACGCGGTCGGCATCTACAACGCCGACGGCCATGCCACCATCTACTGCTCGACCCAGGGCAGCTTCGTCGTGCGCTCGCTGAGCGCGGCCGTGCTCGGGATGCCCGAGGGCAAGATCCGCGTGGTGCCGGCCGAGATCGGCGGCGGCTTCGGCGGCAAGACCACAATCTACCTCGAACCGCTCTCGGTGCTGCTCTCCAAAAAGACCGGCCATCCGGTCAAGATGACGATGAATCGCGCCGAGGTGCTGCGTGCGTCCGGCCCGACCTCCGGCGGCACCATCCGCTGCAAGATGGGCGCGACCAAGGACGGCAAGATCGTGGCCGCCGAGGTCTGGATGGCGTACGAGGCGGGGGCGTTTCCGGGTTCGCCGGTGCCGATGGGCGCGATGTGTATCGTGGCGCCATACAATATCCCCAACCTGATGATCGACGCTTACGACGTGGTCGTTAACCGGCCCAAGACCGCGGCCTATCGCGCGCCGGGCGCGACCAACGCGGCGTTCGCTTCGGAGACGATAATCGACGAGCTCGCGCAGAAGTGCGGCATCGACCCGTGCGACATACGGATCATGAATGGCGCCAAGGAAGGCACGCCGCAGACCGCGGGGCCTCCGTACAAGCGCATCGGATTTATCGAGACGGTCGAGGCGATCAAGAACAGCCCGCACTACAAGTCCAAGCTGGAGGGCAAAAACCGCGGTCGCGGCGTCGCCTCGGGCTTCTGGTTCAACGTCGGCTTCCAGTCCTCGGCGATGGTCAATATCCACACCGACGGCACCGCCAGCGTGGTCATCGGCTCGGTCGATATCGGCGGCACGCGCGCTTCGATGGCGATGATCGCAGCCGAGGTGCTCGGACTCGACGTCAACGACGTTCGCCCGCTGGTCACCGACACCGATTCGATCGGCCATACCGACGTAACCGGCGGCAGCCGCACCGCCTTCGCCACCGGTCTCGCGGTGTACGAAGCCGCCCAGGACGCCGTGCGCCAGCTCAAGGAGCGCGCGGCCAAGCTGTGGGAAAAGAAGCCCGAGGAGGTCGATTTCAATCTCGGCCGGCTGAGTGCGCGCGGCAACGGAGTGCCGCCGATGACGGTCAAGGAGATCGCGCCCCGGCTGGCCCGTACCGGCGGACCCATCACGGGCCGCGCCACGGTCAACGCGCGCAACGTCGGCCCCGCCTTCGCCACCACCTGCGTCGACGTCGAGGTCGACCCTGAGACCGGCAAAGTGCAGATCCTTCGCGCCACCATCGCCCAGGACGCCGGCAAGGCGATCCATCCGAGCTATGTCGAGGGCCAGATGCAGGGCGGCACCGTGCAGGGCCTCGGCTGGGCGCTCAACGAAGAATACTTCTACGACGATAAGGGCATCCTGCGTAACTCGGGCCTGCTCGACTACCGGATGCCGACCTGTCTCGATCTGCCGATCATCGAAACCTGCATCGTCGAGGTTCCCACTCCGGGTCATCCGATCGGGGTGCGCGGCGTAGGTGAGGTTTCGATCGTGCCGCCGCCGGCCGCAGTGGCCAACGCGATCGCGCGCGCGGTGGGGGTCAGGATGACCGAGCTGCCGATGTCGCCGGCGCGGGTGTGCAAGGCGATTATGAGCAAGGAAGGCGCGGCGCAGGCGGCAGCTGCCGCAGACTGAGGATTGTCAGGGACGGCCGGGCCCGCGCGGGCCCGGCCTTTGTTTTATGGCCACGGTGATTATTCCCGCGCTGCTGCGCAAGCTGACCAGCGGCCAGGAGCGTGTCACGGCGCAGGGCTCCAACGTCCGCCAGATCATCGACGACCTCGAACGCCAATTCCCCGGCATCAAGGCCCAGCTTGTCGAAGGAGGCGAGTTGAAAGCTTCGATCGCCGTGTGGGTGGACGGTGAGATGGGCTTGGGCGGTCTGCTCGACCGGGTGCGCGAGAACAGCGAGGTCTATTTCCTTCCGGCGATCGGCGGCGGCCGCTGTTGCTAGCCAGCGACTGCCTCTTCCGCTGCCATCTCCTGCCCACGGCAGGAGAGCCCCGCTATTCGTACGAAGCCACAGCTGGCTCGCGAATGGCATGCAGGCTCACCCCACAGCAGCTATCCGTGGCTCTACGTGAAGAGCATCGGCTGAAGTCCTGCGGACCGACTTTGGGCGGTCTTCCCCGCCCGTGACGGGGCGCGGCGGGGCATGCTAAGTTCCCGTGTGATCTCCGGCCCGATACGATCTGCGGCCCGAAGTGCGAGGTTCGATCATGGCAGGTTCCACGAACGGCTCTTCGCAACACTTCCGGGTGATCGGCACCCGTCCGATCCGGCACGACGGCGTCGAAAAGGTGACCGGCGCCGCCAAGTACGGCGCCGACTATTCGTTTCCCGGGATGCTATACGGCAAGGTCCTGCGCAGCCCTTACGCGCATGCGCGCATCAAAGCGATTCGCACCGAGAAGGCGCTCGCGATGCTCGGTGTGAAGGCGGTGCTTACTGGCGCCGACCTGCCTGATATCCCAGGCACCACCGCCCAGCTTGGCGAGCTCGTCGTCAACACGCATTACCTGTCGCTCAATGTGATGGCGCGCGGCAAAGTGATGTACGACGGCCATGCGGTCGCCGCCGTCGCCGCCACCAGCCCGCATGTCGCCGACGAGGCGCTCAGGCTTATCGAGGTCGATTACGAGCCGCTGGAGCCGGTGATGACAGCCGAGGCGGCGATGAAGCCGCAGGCGCCGGTTCTGCTGCCTGAGCTGCGCAGCAGGTTTATCGCCGGCCGCAGCGACCCGGGTCAGCCCGAAGGTCCCGACGCGCCCACCAACGTCGCCGCCCACATCCAGTTCAAGCGCGGCGACCTCGAGGCGGGCTTTGCCGGTGCCGACTATATCGTCGAGCGCGAATTCCGCACCTCAACCGTCCATCAGGGCTACATCGAGCCGCAGAACGCGCTGGCGATCTACAACTCCGACGGCCACATCACGATCTATTGCTCGACCCAGGGCACCTTCAACGTCCGCACGCTCACGGCCACGCTGCTCAAAATTTCCGAGGGCAGAATCCGCGTGGTGCCGGCCGAGATTGGCGGCGGCTTCGGCGGCAAGACCACGATCTATCTCGAACCGCTCGCGGTGCTGCTTTCGAAGAAAACCGGGCGGCCGGTAAAAATGACGATGAACCGGGCCGAGGTGATGCGCGCGACCGGGCCGACCTCGGGCACCTGGATAAAGGCGCGGATGGGCGCGACGCGCGACGGCAGGATCACCGCCGCTCAGTTCTGGATGGCCTACGAGGCGGGCGCTTTCCCTGGCTCGCCGTTCGCTCCCGGCGCGATGTGCTGCTCGGCCCCGTACAACATCCCCAACCTGCTCATCGACGCCTACGACGTGGTGGTCAACCGCCCTAAGGTCGCGGCCTATCGCGCTCCCGGTTCGCCCAGCTCCGCCTTCGCCTGCGAATCGTTGGTTGACGAGCTGGCGCTTAAGTGCGGAATCGATCCGATCGAGTTCCGCCTCCTCAACGCCTCGCACGAGGGCACGCCGCAACCCGCTGGCCCGCCCTTCAAGCGCATCGGCTTCGTCGAGACCTGCCAGGCGATCAAAAACAGTGAACACTACCGCTCGCGCCTGGAAGGCCCGAACCGCGGACGCGGCATCGCTGCCGGCTTCTGGTTTAACGGCGGCCTGCAATCCTCGGCCGCGGTCAATCTCCATACCGACGGCACGCTCAGCGTGGTCACCGGCTCGGTCGATATCGGCGGGACGCGCGCGGCGATGGCGATGGTTGCGGCGGAGGTGTTGGGCATGAGCGCCGAGGACGTGCGCCCGGTCGTCGCCGACACCGACTCGATCGGCCATACCGACGTGACCGGCGGCAGCCGAATCGCGCTCGCCACCGGGCTTGCGGTTTACGAGGCGGCGCAGGACGTCGTGCGTCAGCTCAAGGAGCGCGCGGCACGGTTGTGGGAGAAGAAGCCCGATGAAGTTGAGTTCAGCAACGGGCGGCTGAGCGCGCGCGGCACCGGCGTGCCCTCGCTGACGGTCAAGGAGATCGCGACGTGCCTGGCCCGCACTGGTGGCCCGATCGCTGGCCGCGCCACGGTCAACGCCGGCGCGGTGGGGGCGGTCGGCAATGCATTCGCCGTTACCTGCGTTGACGTTGAAGTCGACCCCGACACCGGCAAGGTGAAAATCCTGCGTTGCACCACCGCGCAGGATGCCGGCCGCGCGCTCCATCCGGCCTACGTCGAGGGCCAGATCCAAGGTGGCACCGCACAGGGCATCGGATGGGCACTGAACGAAGAATACTTTTACGACGGCAACGGAAACCTGCGTAACGCGGGCCTGCTGGACTACCGGATGCCAACGTGTCTGGACTTGCCGATGATCGACGCGATCATCGTCGAGGTGCCCAACCCGAACCATCCGCTGGGCGTGCGCGGCGTGGGTGAAGTGTCGATCGTGCCGCCGATGGCGGCGGTGGCAAATGCGATCGCCCGCGCGGTCGGCGTGCGGATGATGGAGCTGCCGATTTCACCGCCGCGCCTGCTCAAGGCGATCCTGGCGCACCGGCGGCCCGAGGAGGTGCAGTCGGCGGCGGCCAGCTGAAGTCGGGGCGCCGCGCGTCCCGAGTTGACGGATAGCACAGCTTTGAGGGATCTCCCGCCCGTCGGTCGGGCGGATACGTTGCCAGGACATGCGGCGGCGGCGAGCATAGAGCCCGCCGTCGAAGCTTTTACGCCCAATTTCATCATAGAAGCTATTGCAACTAGTCAAAGCAGGCGTACAATGAGGCCGCTGGCCGGGGTTTGCCCCCCCTTTTCCCGGTTGGCTGGAGGCCGGGCGGCGAAAGCCGTTCGGCCTCATATTTTTCGCAACGCTTGACTCGCTTATTGATCGAGGGGCGCGGCACACGAGACCGACCGGTTACAAACAAAGCGCCCTTGTCGGTCGGGACCTGCGCCGTATCGGCGACGCCACCTGCTATTCTGATCCGCGATGGATGTGACGCCGCAATTCGTCAGCGACGGCCTGCGCTGCGCGGGCTACGTGACCAACGAGCGCGTCGAAACCGCAGTGTTCCTCGCGCTCGCGCTGGAGAAGCCGCTGTTGATCGAGGGCCCGGCGGGCTCCGGCAAAACCGAGGTCGCCAAGGTGCTCGCCGAGATGCTGGGCACGGAGCTGATTCGGCTGCAATGCTACGAGGGCCTCGACGAAGCCCGCGCGCTGTACGAGTGGAACTACCAGAAGCAGCTCCTGCGCCTGCAAGCTGACGAGCACCAGGGCTTGCGATGGGAGGAGGTCTCCGAGCATCTGTTCTCGCGCGAGTACCTGCTCGAGCGCCCACTGCTGCGAGCGATCTCCTCGCCTCGCCGCGTCGTGTTGCTGATCGACGAGATCGACAAGGCCGACGAGGAGTTCGAAGCCTTCCTGCTCGAGCTGCTCTCAGATTTCCAGCTAAGCGTACCCGAGCTTGGAACCATCCGCGCCCACGAGCGTCCGGTGGTCGTGCTCACCTCCAACCGCGCGCGCGAGCTCTCGGAGGCATTACGGCGGCGCTGCCTTCATTTGTTCATCGACTTTCCCGGAATTGAACAGGAACGCCGCATAATCGAGCTTAAGGTCCCCGGGCTCGACGCCCATCTCGCCGCCGAAGCGGCGCGCTTCGTCAACGCGCTGCGCAAGCTCGGACTGAAGAAGCCGCCGTCGATTGCCGAGACCCTAGACTGGTCGCGCGCGCTGCTGCGCCTCGGCGTCACCGAACTCGACGCAGCCGCAATCCGCGGCGCGCTCGGCGTCCTGCTCAAACATGAGGACGACCGCGCCCGCGTCGAAGCAAAAGCGAGTGCGCTCGCGGCGCGTCCGCGCTGAGATCGGAACGCGGTTGAGCAACGCGGAGCCCTGATGACCCGTCTGAGCGACGAACTGCTGCGCCTCGTCAGCGAGCTGCGCGCGGCGGAAATTCCGGTCTCAGTGGCCGAGGCCCTTGATGCGATGCGCGCCGTTGCCGTGGCGGGCTTCGCCGAGCGCACGCGCCTGCGCGAGGCGCTGGCCGCCGCGCTGGTCAAGGACGAAGCGGATCGTGCGGCGTTCGACCAGGTCTTCGCACGATTCTTTGGCTCTGGCGCCAGGGCTGCCCGCTACGAGGGCCGCCCAGGGGGCCATCACCGGACCGCGGGCGCCGGCGGCGGACGCGGGGACGAAGGCGCTTTGGGTCGCGCGCGCGCCGAGCGCGCGCAACCCAAAGCGGCAAGCGGCGCGCCAGCGGGCGTGCCCGGTCCGCAGTCCGCGCGGTCGGCGCGGGCGCACGCGCCGACCGCCACCGAGACGCCATCGGCTGCGGCGGCGCGCGGCATACTCCGACCTGCCGCCGGCGAGGAGCAGCGTGCGGGGGCGGGTGGCGCTGTACAGGCCGCCACCCGCTCTCTCGGCGCGCAAGCCGAGTACGTTGATCCCGAGCAGTCTGGCCTTGACACGCGCCGTCAAGCTGCGCTGCGCAAGGCGCGCCGGACGCCCTTTGCTGCCTACACCGACCTTGAATATGAAGCGGCCCGCGAAGCGCTCGCGCCCCTGGCGCGCCGCCTGCGTGTCCGTTTTGGACGCCGGCTGCACGCCGCGCGCCGTGGGCGAATCGACTTTCGCCGCACCATCCGCGCGTCACTTCAGCGGGGCGGCGCCCTGGTCGATTTGCGGATGCGTGCGCGCCGGCCGCGCCACGTCGATCTTCTGATTCTCGCCGACGTCTCGGGTTCGGTGCGCTACTGCTCCAACCTGATGCTGGAACTGGTCGCCGGCGCGTGCCGGTCATTTCGTCGCGTGCGTAGTTTTGTCTTTATCGACCGCCTCGCCGAGGCTGAGTTCGCGGGCGGCCACGTGGCTACCGAGCCGCTTGACATGTATGCGCGTTCGGACTTCGGACGGGTGCTGGCCGAGGTATGGGAGCGACGTGCGGAGCTTATAGGCCGAGCCACCCTGGTCGTGATCCTAGGCGACGGACGCAACAACCGCCGGCCCTCGCGCGCCGACCTCCTGCGCGACCTACGCCGCCATTGCCGCGCCGTGATCTGGCTCAATCCCGAGCCGCGTCAGCGCTGGGGTACGGGCGACAGCGCGATTTTTCAGTATGCGCGCGAAGTCGACGGACTCTATGAGTGCGGCAACCTAAACGAGCTCGAAAGCGCGCTCGAGCGCTCGTTCGTCAGGGCGGCCTGAACGCCCGCAATTCCTTCCGGATTATTTTTTTAAACCGTCGAAAGGACGGTTTTTTTTGTGCAGCGTCGTTTGACTCTAACGGCGCCAAACGATAAAGATGCCGAGGGCTGGCTTTTAAATATCCTTTTATGCGTAATACATTCATATTATTGCTAATTATAGCTGCATTAGCCAGCCTGACCGGCCCTTGCGCGCCTCCCGCGCACGCTCAAACCGCGGCCGGCATACTGAGTGCGCTTAGCGGAGACGTCCATGTCGAGCGCACCGGCTCGACCTTGAGCGCGACCCAGGGGATGGGACTGAATGTCGGCGACCGCATCGTGACCGCCAGCAACGGCCGCGCCAGCGTGACCCTTATCGACAACAGCAAACTCGAGGTCGCCGAATCGACCACGCTGGTCATCGACCAGGAAATGGTCGCTCCGGGCACCCGCAACACCAAGCTGAGCCTGTTTTCGGGGCTGGTCCGGTCGTTTGTCTCGTACACGGCCGCTCCCACGCCCAATTTCGAGGTGCATACCCCCAACGCCGTCGCCTCAGCGCGCGGGACCCAATACGACACCGAGACCGACACCAGCGAGCGCAAGGAGTACAAGGATTGCCGCCGCTTTACCCAGGTTTCGGTGTATGAAGGCACGGTCGAGGTGGTGAATTCGACCAATCCGTCGGCGGGCTCGGTTCAGGTGCCGGCGGGCTACAAGACGCTGGTTCCCTGCGGCTACCCTCCCGAGCCGCCCAGCGAGCTTGCGGCGGCTGCGGCAGCGGCGTTCGGCGGACCCGGAACTGCCAGCCTGCTTCTAGGCGGCGCGTTCGTTGGCGCCGGCACGCTGGGCGGCCTCGCCGCAGGCGGCGCCTTCAGCAGCGGGGGACCCCGAAGCCCAGGCACCTCTGTTAGGTAGGCCGAAGCGCTCCTATCGTCTTTGCGTCGGCCCCGATGGTTGTTCGGCGCGCCGCGCGCTAAGCTCTGGGGCGTCGCGCGATGGCCACCAGGCAGACCGTCAACAGACGCCGCCGGCAGGCATGGGTCCCGCTGCTCATCGGGCTGGCCGTTCTGATCGCGTTTTTTCTCTTCAACGCCCACCATCCGGCGCTCTTCGAACTGGCCGAACTGAAAGCGGCCGACCTTAGAATGTATATGATCGAGCGCCCGCGCCCGACCGGTGCGGTCGTGATCGCCGCCATCGACGACAAGAGCATCGCCGACCTTGGCCACTGGCCATGGCCGCGCAGCATGGAGGCGCGGCTGAATCAGGCGCTGGCTGAGTACAAGGCCGCCGTTGTCGGCTACGACGTCCTGTTCAGCGAGCGCGACGAGGACGACGCACAGGCAGAGCGGATTTTGGCGCGCCTCAAGACGATGGGAGCCGCGCGTCGCGCCGTCGAGGAGACGCTTGGCGCGGGCAATGATGCGGCCTTCGCCGAAGCGATCCGGCATCAGGGAGCGACCTACATCGCCTACGCCTTCCAGAGTCACCAGGTAGACGACGGCTCCCCGCCGGCGCCGGTCACTACGGGTTACAAAACGGTCCCACTTGATCCGCCGCCGCTTGCCTACGGGCTGGTGCGCGAATTGCCCGGCGCCTCGCGGGCGCTGATGAGCGCGCATGCCTATTTGCCGCCAGTGCCTATTCTCAACCGCGCCGTGCGCGGGATAGGCTACGTCGATATCGGCGCGGATGCGGACGGTGTGATGCGCTCCGAGCTGACGGTCATCCGTTTCGGCAAGCGCTATTGCGTTCCGCTGTACCTGGCGCTGGTCGCGGCCTATCGCAACAACGCGCCGCTCAGTCTCGCGGTTGGGCCTGACGGTATCCAGCAGGTCGCGGTCGGCTCCGAGCGGATCCCGGTGGACGAGATCGGGGGAATGATTGTGGACTTCCGGGGGCCGCCGGGCACGTTTGCGACCTACTCGGTTTCCGACATTATCGCCCGCCGCGTGCCGCCGGCCGCGCTGGCCGGCAAGCTGGTGCTCGTGGGAATGACCGCGCATGCGCTGGGCGACCGCGTGGTCACACCGGTGGGTGCCGACTTCCCGGGGGTCGAGGTTCACGCCAACGCGATCGACAACGTATTGCGTGGCGATTTCGTCCAGCGCTCGCGCCTGACCGACGCCGCCGAGGAGGAGGTGGCGGCGGCGATCATGGTCCTCGCGATCAGTCTGACCGTGGCCTACCTCTCACCGCTGTCGTCGGCGGCAATCTGGCTGTGGGTGATGATCGGTTTCGTCGGCTACGCTCAGTACTGCCTGACTAGGGCGGGAATCTTGATCAACGTGGTGATGCCGCTGGCGGCCTCTTCGCTGACCTACGTTTTCCAGGCCACTTACCTATACATCACCGAAGGCAGGGCCAAGAAATACGTGCGCAACGCGCTCGAGCACTACCTCAATCCCGACGTGGTCGCCTCGGTGGTTGACGATCCCGCCGGCTTGCGGCTAGGCGGCGAGCGGCGCCACCTCGCCATCCTGTTCGCCGACATCGTCAACTTCACCGCGCGCGCCGAGCGCTACGAACCGGAGCGCCTGGTCGCCCTGCTTAACAGCTACATGACCGAGATGACGCGGATCATCTTCGAGTCGCAGGGTGTGGTCGACAAGCTGATGGGTGACGGGATTATGGCGTTCTGGGGCGCCCCCAAGGCCATCGCCAATCCGGCCCGCGCGGCGATCGACTGCGCGCTCAGCATGCTCGAAGGGCTGGCGCGCCTGCGCAGGACCGATGAGCGCTTCGCCGACGTCGATATCGGCATCGGAGTCGCCACCGGCGAGGCGATCGTGGGCAACCTCGGAAGCGAGCAGCGTTTTGACTACTCGGCAGTAGGCGACACGGTCAACCTCGCTGCGCGCCTTGAGGGTCTGACCCGCCACTTCGGGGTCCATTTGCTGGTCAACCGTCAGACTGTGCTCGAGGCCGACAGCAACTACTGCGGGCGCGAGGTCGGCCTGGTTAAGGTCAAGGGCAAGGAACAGCTCGTCCCGATCGTCGACGTTGCCGGGCGCGCCGGCAACGGAATCGACGCCTCTTTCTACCAGCGCTTCAACCAAGCGCTCGAACACGTGCGCAACGGCAACGCCTCGGCCGCAGTCGCCACCCTGCGCGCGCTCAACCGCGAGGCACCCGACGATGCGCTGGTAAACCTCTACCTGGAAAAGCTAGAGGAAGCGGTCGACGGCCAGCCGACCGAGATGGTTTTTGAGTTCGAAACCAAGTAGTGTCTGAGCACGTTTTGGGACGCTGAAGCTCTATCTTCCGGCTTGTTCTATCATATAATACGACATTCTATCAAAGTCAGGTAACATCATCTTAATCCGGCCGTACGACCGACTGGCCACGACGGTCAATTAGAGGCGCCAAAGCTTGGATTTATTCTTCATCCGAGCATTTTCAAACCAACGTTCGATTTTTGACCCGCAACTACTCGAAATACGGTCAATTTTCTTTACTTGAAGCCGGTTGAGGGCTAAAATATTGTATCGACGCGCATCGGTAAGCGGCATTCTCGCGGGCCCGCCACCGCGTTCGAGGCGGGTCAACGAGCGTAAGGATCGGCCGTTGCGGGCGCGTGAGGGCTCGCTCCCTTTTTATGGCGAACAAACCAGCGCAGGACAGCTATGGCGCCGCATCGATCCGCGTGCTCGAAGGACTCGAAGCGGTACGCAAGCGCCCCGGAATGTACATCGGCGACACCGGCGAGCGCGGACTCCATCATCTGGTCAACGAAATCGTCGACAACTCGGTGGACGAAGCGTTGGCCGGCTTCTGCACTGAGATCAACGTCGTCATTCTGAGCGACAACCAGATATCAGTCGAGGACAACGGCCGCGGCATCCCGGTCGATATGCATCCGACCGAAAAGCGCTCGGCGCTCGAAGTCGTGCACACTGTGCTGCACGCGGGCGGAAAGTTCGACCGCGGCGTGTACAAGGTTTCGGGCGGCCTGCACGGCGTCGGCGCTTCGGTGGTCAACGCGCTCAGTGAGGAGTTCGAGGTCGAAGTCCGCAAGAACGGCAAAATCTACTACCAGAGCTACGAGCGCGGCGTGCCGAAGGCCAAAGTCGAAGAGCGCGGCGCGACCAAACTGACCGGAACCAAGACCACTTTTTCGCCCGACCCTAAGATCTTTCCCGAGGTCAAATTCAAGTACGAGATCGTCGCGCGCTACCTGCGCGACATGGCCTACCTCAACGCCGGGCTCAAAATTCGCCTGCGCGACGAGCGCACCGGCAAGGCCGAGGAATTCCATTACGAGGGCGGGATCGCCGAGTTCGTCGAGTCGCTGACCGCCGGCAACGAAGCGCTCAACGACGTAGTCTTCTTCAAGGGCGTGCGCGAGGGCGTCGATATCGAGGTCGCGCTCCAATGGACCGACGCCTATCACGAAGTCATCTTCAGTTACGCCAATAACATCCACACCATCGAGGGCGGCACCCATCTCTCGGGACTCAAGTCTGCGCTCACCCGCACGATCAACTTCTACGCGCAGAAGAACAACCTGTTCAAAAACAAGGAGATGCGCCTGGAGGGCGACGATACCCGCGAGGGACTGGTCGCCGTGATCAGCGTCAAACTGCCCGAACCGCAGTTCGAGGGCCAGACCAAGACCAAGCTGGGCAACTCGGAGGTCGAGGGGCTGGTCGCCGCGCTGGTCAACGAGAAGCTTGGCGAGTATCTCGAAGAGAATCCTTCCGACGCACGCAAAGTCGTAAACCGCGCAATCGAGGCCGCTACCGCGCGCGAAGCCGCGCGCAAGGCCAAGGATCTCGTGCGGCGCAAGGGCGCGCTCGACTCGGGTTCGTTGCCGGGCAAGCTCGCCGACTGCCAGGAGCGCGACCCCGCGCGCAGCGAGCTGTTTATCGTCGAGGGCGACTCGGCCGGCGGCTCGGCCAAGCAGGGGCGTGACCGCCGCACCCAGGCGATCCTGCCGTTGCGCGGCAAGATCCTCAACGTCGAGCGCGCGCGCATCGACAAGATGCTCTCCTCGGCCGAGTTGCGCACGCTGATCACTGCGCTCGGGATGGGCGTGGCGGACGAGAAGGACGTCTCGAAGCTGCGCTATCACACGATCGTGATCATGACCGACGCCGACGTTGACGGCTCGCACATCCGCACCCTGCTGCTCACCCTCTTCTTCCGCCAGTTCCTGGAGATCATAGAGGGCGGCTACCTCTATATCGCGCAGCCGCCGCTGTTCCGCGCCAAAAAGGGCAAGCAGGAGCGCTATCTCAAGGACGAGGCCGCGCTCGAGGACTATCTGACCGACCTCGGCGCCGAGGCGCTCACGCTCCAGACCGGCAAGGGCAAGGAGGCGCGCGAGCTGCGCGGCGCGCCGCTCAAGACGCTGGTGCGCAAAGCGCTCGCGCGCGAGCGGATGTACGAAGGGCTCGCGCGCCGCTCCAAGGAGCGCGCGGTGGTCGAAGCGCTCGCGCGGCTTGCCGCCGACAAGCGCGCCGGCGACGACGTCTTCCGCGACCGTGATCAGCTCGACAAGCTCGCGCGGGCGATCGTCGCCGAGCTCAGGGCGCTAAACCTGATTCACCGCGTCGAGCCCGACCACGACGGCAACTTCAAGGCGATCCTGAGCCATGCAAAGAACGGCGCTACCGCGCCCACCGTGATCGACGTCGCGCTGATGCGCTCGGGCGAGCTGCGCGAGATTCGCCGCCTCAACGCCGATCTCGAAGCCACCCAGCCGCCTTACAAGCTCAGGAGCGGGGATGAGGAGCGCACGGTCGATTCGCTCAAGGCGGTGGCCGACGCGGTTCTCCAGGCGGGCCAGAAGGGGGTCGAAATCCAGCGCTACAAGGGGCTGGGTGAGATGAATCCGGAGCAGTTGTGGGAAACCACGATTAATCCGGAGACGCGCACGATGCTGCGTGTGCAGATCGGCTCGCAGGAAGAGGCCGAGGAGATGTTCCAGAAGCTGATGGGCGATCAGGTCGAGCCGCGCCGCCAGTTCATCGAGGAGAACGCGCTCAACGTCCGCAACCTCGACATTTGACCGCCAACTCTGTCTCCTCTCCCCGTCCAAGGGAAAATCTTGGATGGCGTGCGACCTGACCCCCAACCGCTCCCCCGCGAACGGGTCGGACGGTTAGGTCGTTCGCCTCAGTCTTGTAGGGAGCGAAATCCAAATAAGCTGAAATCGGAAAATAAAAGGCAATGGCAGGCACCCCAAACGGTCAGGAACCCCCTCGCAACGAACCGGCACGACTGAACATCGAAGATGACATGCGGCAGTCCTATCTGGACTACGCGATGTCGGTGAATATCGGGCGTGCGCTCCCCGACCTGCGAGACGGGCTCAAGCCGGTCCATCGCCGCATCCTCTACGCAATGTTCCGCGAGGGGCTGCTCAGCACGCGCCGCTACTCCAAGTGCGCCGGCGTCGTCGGCGAGGTGCTCAAGCGCTACCATCCGCACGGCGACATGGCGGTGTACGATGCGCTGGTGCGGATGGCGCAGCCCTTCAGCATGCGCTACCCGCTGATTGACGGCCAGGGCAACTTCGGCTCGATCGACGGCGACCCGCCCGCCGCCTATCGCTACACCGAGTGCCGGCTGACCCGGCTGGCCGAGCGGATGCTCGCCGACATCGACAAGGAAACGGTCGATTTCGTCGATAACTTCGACGGCTCGCAGCAGGAGCCAGAGGTCCTGCCCGCGCAGATTCCCAACCTGCTGATCAACGGCGCCGACGGGATCGCGGTTGGGATGGCGACCAATATTCCGCCGCACAACCTGACCGAGGTTTGCGCGGCGCTGCTCAAGCTGATCGAGAACCCTGCGATGACGCTCGAGCAGGTGCTCGACATCATCCCCGGCCCCGACTTTCCTACCGGCGGCCTGCTGCTCGGGCGCCAGGCGATCCGCCAGGCCTATCTCAGCGGTCGCGGCTCGCTGGTGATGCGCGCGCTGGCGGTGATCGAGACCGACAAGCGCACCGGGCGCGCCTCGATCATCGTGCGTGAGATTCCCTACCAGGTGAACAAGACCCGGCTCATCGAGCGCATTGCCGAGCTCGTCAACGACCGCCGCATCGACGGCGTAAGCGACCTGCGCGACGAGTCCGACCGCGACGGCATGCGCATCGTGATCGAGCTCAAGCGCGACGCCGAGCCCAGGATCGTGCTCAACCAGCTCTACAAGATGACCCAGATGCAGCAGAGCTACGGGCTCATCATGCTGGCGATCCACGAGGGGCGGCCCAAGGAGCTCAGCCTGCTCGAGATGCTGGGCGAGTTCCTCAACCATCGCCGCCACGTGCTCACCCGCCGCGCGCAATTCGATCTGCGCCAGGCCGAGGCGCGGCTGCACATTCTCGAAGGCCTGCTCATCGCCCTGCGCAACCTCGACGAGGTGATCAAGCTCATCCGCTCCTCCAAGGACGCCGAGACGGCGCGCACGGGGCTGATGACCCGCTTCGGGCTGACCCAGCTCCAGGCCCAGGCGATCCTCGACCTCACCCTGCGCCGGCTGACCTCGCTGGAGCGCGACAAGATCCAGGCCGAGCACAAGGAGGTCGAGGAGACCATCGCGCGCCTGCGCAAGTTGCTCAGCGACGAGCGCGAGATGAACAAGCTGATGGCTTCCGAGATCGAGGAGATCAAAAAGGAGTTCGGCGATGCGCGCCGCACCCAGATCGTGGAGGCCGAGGGCGACTTCTCGGTCGAGGACCTGATCGTCGACGAGGATGTGCTGGTCACCGTCACCCATGGCGGCTACATCAAGCGCACCCCGCTGTCGCTCTACCGCACCCAGCGACGCGGCGGACGCGGCAAGATCGGCGCGGCCACCGGCGAGGCCGACTTCGTCGAGCACCTGGTGCCAGTCGGCACCCACGACCGCCTGATGTTCTTCACCAGCGCGGGCAAGGTGTATGAACTCAAGGCCTACGAGGTGCCCGAGGGCGGACGCGCGGCCAAGGGACGCTCGATCGCCAATCTTCTGAGCCTCGCGGACAACGAGCGGCTCGAGGCCTTCATTCCGGTACCCAAGGACACCGAGGGCAAGTACCTGTTCTTCGCCACGCGGCGCGGGATGGTGAAAAAGACCGCGCTGTCCGAGTACGACAACGTGCGCTCGAGCGGGATCATCGCGATCAACCTCGAAAAGGGCGACGAGCTGGTCGGCGTGCGCATCACCGACGGCAACCAGCAGATCGTGCTCTCGACCCGCGAGGGCCAGGCGATCCGCTTCAAGGAGGACGAGGTGCGCGCGATGGGCCGCGCGACCTACGGCGTGGCCGGGATGGAGCTCGAGTCGTACAGCGTGCGCGAGGGCAAGAACGTCACCCTGGTCAACGACGAGGTCGTCTCGATCGCGACCGTGCGCGAAGACGAAACCCTGCTCACCGTCTCCGAACTGGGCTTCGGCAAACGCACCGCCGCCTCCGAGTACCGGCTCACCCATCGCGGCGGCAAGGGCGTGATCACGATGAACGTCACCGACAAGACCGGCAAGGTGGTAAGCGTGCGCCAGGTTGGCTCGGACGACCAGGTGGTACTGATCACCGACGGCGGCAAGGTGATCCGGCTCGACGTCGGCACCGTGCGGATCACCGGGCGCAACGCGCAGGGCGTGCGGCTGGTCAAGCTCGATGCTGGCGAGCGCGTGCGCGCGGTTGCCGGACTCGCCGAACGCGAAGAGGACGAAAGCAACGGCGCGACCTCAAACGGCGACGGCGAGGACGAGGCCTGAGGAATTCGCGGATCCAGATAGCCCGTGCGGCCTCCCGGCGCGGCTAGAGCGCCGGCGGCGGGAGCGGCACGCGGGCGCGTTCGTAGGCCGCACCGACCTGGAGCACAGTCAACTCGTCGAACGGTCGCCCGACGACCTGCATCGAGAGCGGCAGCCCGGCGCGCGAGAGCCCCGTCGGAATCGCGAGCGTGGGCTGGCCGGTGACGTTGAACGGCGCGGTGAAGCGCAGCACTGCGGACACGAGGTTCACCGTTCCTCCACCCGGCGTCGCCAGCACGCGTCCGAGGTTACTGACTAGCGGAGGCTCGATTCCTGCGGTCGGCGCGAGCAGCGCCGCCCGCCCTTCCATCGCTTCGAGCACGCGGGCGAGCAACCCCGCGCGCATCCGCTGCGCCCGGATATAACCGGTCGCCGGCATCACCCCCGCGGTCTCCATCGTGCGCCGCACGTCGGCGCCGTAGTCGTCCGCGCGCTCGGGGAACCATCGGCGATGGAAGTCGAACGCCTCGGGCGACATGATCGCGGTGGCAAGCGCGATCCCCGACTCGATCGCCGGAATCGAAACCTCCTCGAGCGCGGCGCCGAGTGATTCAAGCACCTTTAATGCGGCGCGGAACGAATCGAGCACCTCGTCCGATGTGCCGACGGTCAATTCCGTGATCACGCCCAGACGCATCCCGCGCACGCCCGCCTCAAGGCGGCTTGTGTAATCGGGCACCGGCTCGCGGCTGGAGGTCGCGTCGTTGGGGTCGTGGCCGGCGATCACGTTGAGCATCAGCGCGGCGTCGCGCACCGTGCGTGCGATCGGCCCGGCGTGGTCGAGCGTGTCGCTCAGCGGAATCACCCCGTAGCGGCTGACCCGGCCCCACGTCTGCTTGAGGCCGACGCATCCACAAAACGCCGCCGGAATCCGGATCGAGCCGCCGGTGTCGGTGCCGATCGTCGCCGCCGCGGTGCGTGCAACGATCGCCGTACCGCAGCCGCCGCTCGATCCGCCGGGGATATGGTCGAGGTTGTAGGGATTGCGCACCGCGCCGAAGTGCGGGTTGGTTGAGCTCGCGCCGTTGGCGAACTCGTGCATGTTGAGTTTGCCGAGCAGGACCGCGCCCGCGGCCGCAAGCCGCGCCCACACCGTCGAGTCGTACTCGGGAACAAAGTCGGCAAGAATCTTCGCGCCCGCGCTGGTGCGAATTCCGCGTGTGTAGCAGAGGTCCTTGAGCGCGACCGGCACGCCGTGAAACGGCCCGCGCCAGTTGCCCGCCGCAACCTCGGCCTCGGCGCGCGCGGCGTCGGCGCGGGCGCGCTCGGCGGTGACCGTGATGTAGGCGTTGACGCGCTTGTCGAGCAGCTCGATCCGGCCGAGATACGCCTCGGTCAGCTCGACCGGCGAGATCCGCCGGGCGCGGATCGCCTCGCCGAGCGCCGCAACGTCGAAACTCAGCAGCTCGTCGTGCGACATCGCTCAGCCGCGCTTGCGGATGCGTTCGGCCTCGGCCAGCAGGATCGGATAGCCGAAGGGCGGCTGCACGCCGGCGAGGTCGAGATTGCCGAGCCGCCGCGCGTTGGTCACCATCGCACCCGCCGCGTTGGCGACCGCGCCTGCGCTCTCGTCCGACATCTCGTAGCCGTACAGCTCCTTCGCCATCGCCTTGACCGTCTCGGGTGTCAGCCGTGCCATCGTCATTTCCTCCGTGTTACCCACTCAGAGTGTTGCCGTGAAGACTTTTAGCGCCTTGCGCACGGTGGTCAGGTAGTCGTCGCCGACCTGGTTGGGAACGATGATCGGCAGCTCGGCGCCCGCAGCGCGATACTCGGCGAGCCGCTCCACACATCGCGCGGGCGGCCCGATCAACGCGACCGTGTCGGCCATCTTGTCCGTCAGCGCCGCCGCCATCGCGGAGGCGTCGCGCCGCTTCGCCGCCTCCATCACGCGCGCCGCCTCGGCCGCGAAGCCGCTGCGCGCAAGCAGCCGGTTGTAGAACGGCAGCGAGGCGTAGAAGGAAAGCGCGCGGCGGGCCGCGTCGAGCGCGCGGACGCGATCGTCGTCGATAAACGCCGGCACGCCCATCGTAATCGCGACGTCGGACGGCTGGCGTCCGGCCGCACGCGCGGCGGCGTGCGCGACTGCGGCCGACGCGCGCATCCGCTCGGGCGAGGCCAGGTAGAGCATCAGGCCGTCGGCAATCTCGCCGCCCAGCCGCGCGGTCTCCAGCGCGAGCGCGGCAAAGTAGATCGGCACCGGCTTGGCCGGCTTGCGGTAGGCGCGGCCGAACGCGCCGACCGGCTCGCCGGCGAGCGCCTTGCGCAGAAACGCGGTGTAGGCGCGCAGCCGGTCGCGCGCGTTGCCCATCTGGATGCCCAGCGACTCCATCGCCGGGCGATGGCTGACGCCGAGGCCCAGGATGAAACGTCCACCGGACTCGGTCTGCACCATCTCACTCGCCGCCGCGCACAGCGCCGGCTCACGGAAGTAGATGTTGACGATCCAGGTGGCGATCGTGATCCGGCTGGTCGCGCGCGCGATCGCATAGCAGCACATCAGGCCGTCGTTGGCGGCTTCCGGGATAAAGACGCCGCTGAATCCGGTGTCCTCGGCTTCGCACGCGAGCCGGGTCAGGTCCGGATATGGGATTCCGGAGAAAGGGGCGAGCGAAATTCCGAGACTCTTTGCCATCGTGATCGCCTCCGCGCCGGCGTTGCCTTATCGCCTTACAGCTTGGGCGCCGCCAGCGGGCCGCGCGCGCGTTCGTACGCGTCGGCCACCTGCAATACCGTTACCTCGTCGAACGGCCTGCCGATTATCTGCATCGACAACGGCATCGCGTCGCGCGAAAGCCCGATGGGAATCGCGACCACCGGCTGGCCGGTGGCGTTGAACGGGCCGGTGAAGCGCACCATGTTGGAGATCACGTCGTACTGCGCGTCGTCGATCCGCGGTGCCGTGGCCGCAAGCGTCGGCGCGAGCAGCGCCGCCCGGCCCTCGAGCGCGCGCATCGTGTCGGCCAGCATCAGGTTGCGCTCGCGCTGGGCGCGGACGTAGTTGGCCGCCGTGATCGTCATCGAAATCTCGAGCAGCGAGCGCACATCGGCGCCGTAGTCGGCCGAGCGCTCGCGGATCCACTGCTCGTGGAACTCCAGCGCCTCGGCCATCAGCACCACCATCGTGACCATCGCGCCTTCGGCCAGCGCCGGCACCGAGACTTCCTCGACCGTCGCGCCGAGCTCCTCGAGCTGCCTTTGCGCCGCGCCGAACACGCGCGCGACGTCGTCGGAGAGACCGGAGTTGAGCTCGCGGATCACACCGACGCGCACCCCTTTAAGGTCACCGCCGAGGCGGCCGGTGTAGTCGGGCACCGGCTCGCAGCTCGAGGTCGCGTCGTTGGGATCGTGGCCGGCGATTACGTTGAGCATCAGCGCGGCGTCGCGCACGCTGCGCGTGATCGGCCCGGTATGGTCGAGCGTGTCGGCAAGCGGCATCACGCCCCAGCGGCTGACCCGGCCCCAGGTTTGTTTGAGCCCGACGCATCCGCAGCACGCCGCCGGGATCCGGATCGAGCCGCCAGTATCGGTGCCGATCGTTGCGGCGGCGGTGCGCGCGACGATCGCGGCGGCGGAACCGCCGCTCGATCCGCCCGGGATGTGGTCGAGATGGTAGGGGTTATGAACGGCGCCCCAGTGCGGATTGTTGGAGGTCGCGCCGTAGGCGAACTCGTGCAGGTTGAGCTTGCCGAGCAGCACCGCGCCGGCCTGCGCCAACCGCGACCATACCGTGCAGTCGTAGCCAGGCACGAAGTCGGCGAGGATCTTCGAGCCACCCGTGGTCAGAATGCTGCGGGTGTAGCAGAGGTCCTTGAGCCCGATCGGCACGCCGTGGAAGGGACCGCGCCAGCGCCCGGCCGCAATCTCCGCCTCGGCCTTGCGCGCCATCTCGCGCGCGGCGTCGGCCGTCACCGTGATGTAGGAAAGCACGCGCTCCTCGACCTCCTCGATCCGATCGAGGTAGGCCTGCGTCAGCTCGACCGGCGAAATCTCCTTGGCGCGCAGTTTCGGCGCCAGCGCGGCAACGTCGAATTCGAGCAGCTCCTTGTTGGCCATCGCGCACCTCGTGTGGACCGGGATCGCCACGCCGGGCGCGGGCGCAGCCGCATTGTACGGCCTCTCGGTCCGTCTCGGGGTACCCTAGCGCAATTGCCGCCCCGGGGGTGAGCGGCGCGCCGGGCCGCTATTTGACAATCCGGCGCCGGCGCAGGTCGGCGATGCGCTCGCGGTCGTAGCCGAGGTAGCGGGCGAGAATCTCGTCAGTATGCTCGCCGAGCAGCGGCGCGGCGCGCTCAACGCGGCCCGGCGTCGCCGAGAACTTCGCGAGCAGTCCGGTCTGTACGACCGCGCCCCACTGCGAGTGATGTAGCTCGGCGAGGAGATCGTTCGCGCGGACCTGCGGGTCGTCGAACAGATCGCCGTAGCGATGCACGCTGATTGCGGGGACGCCCGCTCTGCCCAACGCATCGAGCGCGGCGGCGCGCTCCATCCGCGCGAAGGCCTCGGCCAGCGCCGACGCGACCGTGCCGTCCTCAGGCTCTGCCGCCGCCGCGGCAAAGGAGGCGGCGGCGCTGATTCCGCATATCTGGCACAGCGCGTCCCAATGCGCCGGAGCCTTCGCGTCAACGAACAACCATCCATCGTCGCGGCACTGGTAGGCGCGGCAAAGCGCCGAGCGGCCACGCGATTCGGGGCGGCTGTTCTCGAGGTCGGGCCGGCCGTCATAAAAGATGAACTCGCCCGCCTGGAACGCCATCGACGATTGCAACAGCGAGGTCTCGCAGAACTGCCCGCGCCCGGTGCGCTCGCGCGCGCGCAGCGCCAGTACGCATCCGAACGCCGACAGCATCGCCGCGCCGTAGTCGCAGATCGCGCAGGTCAGGTAGAGCGGCGGATGGCCGTGTCCGCCCTCGGCCGCCATCACGCCCGAGCGCGCTTGCAACAGCGGATCGAAGCCGGGCTGGTTGTGCTCGGGGCCGTGGTTGCCGAAGCCGTTGACCGACATGAAGATGAGGCGCGGGTTGAGCGCGGCCAGCGCCTCGTAATCCATTCCGAATCGGCGCATCCGCCCCGGCCGCAGGTTTTCGACCACGATACCCGCACGGCGCACCAGGCCGTGCACGATCTCGCGCCCCTCCGCCGAGGCGAGGTCGAGCGCGAGTGCGCGCTTGCCCTGGTTCCATCCCAGGAAACCGAAGCCGAAGTGGCGAAACGCGTCGCCCTCGAGGCTTTCGATCTTGATAACCTCGGCGCCCATCTGGCTCAGAATCATCGGGCCGTAGGAACCCGCGATGTAGCTACAAAAGTCGAGCACCAGCACGCCGTCGAGCGGCCCCCGGGCGAACGAATGCGCGCCGGCCGCCCTGGCGGTTGCGCCAGCCAGCGATGACTGCCGTGCAGGCGTCGCAGCGAGCCATGCTTCGACGACCGGATCGTCGCGCAGCGCGGGGGCGGAGCCGGCGATCTCGCCGGGCGTGTCATTGAGCGTAACCGGAATGCCGATCTGAAAGGTTTTGCCAAGCGTCGGATCATCGATCTCGCGGCGCATCGCGAGCGCGCGCACCTGCGGGTCGCCGATAAACTCAGAGCGCATCAGCACGGGCGCGCACGGAATGTCGTTCTGGCGCAGGATGCGCAACCACTCCGCGCGCGGGCGCGTCGCGATATGCTTCTGGATCAGATCCTTGAGCGTCTGGCGATGGGGCGGCGCGACGCCCCACGGCGCCCCCTCAAAGCGCGGGTCGGCGACCATTTCAGGCCGATCGAGCGCGAGCGCAAGCTTGTTGAAGAAGGTCGCATTGCCGCACGCGATGAAGAGGTATTCGCCGTCAGCGGCTCGGAACAGCCGGTAGCAGGGGATTGGGCCCAGCGGATCGGCGGGCCCCTCGTGCATGCGGGTCATCTTCTCGTGGCGCATGACCCCGCCGGTCTGGAGCGACAACGCGCCCGCCAGCAGCGAAACCTCGACCAGCTGGCCCTGGCCGCCGCTTTCGCACGCGTGCAGCGCCGCGGCCGCCGCGGCAGCACCCAGCACACCCGCCGAGTAGCTGGCGGCGGGAAAATGCAGCGCGACCGGGTTTCCACTGGCCGCCCACTGGCTGCCGTAGACGCCGCCGAGCGCTGACACCAGCTCGTCGCCAGCGTCGAAGTCTGCAAGCGGACCACGGCTGCCAAGCGGCGGCAGGTGCAGCACCACCAGTCGGGGATTAATTCGGCAAAGCGCCGCGTAATCGAGCCCACGCGCGCGAACTCGCGCCAGCGGATCTCCAAGCACCGCAATGTCCGCCCATCGCAGCAGCCGCTCGACGCGCGCACGCCCCTGAGACGAGTCGAGATCGAGAAACAACGCCCGTTTGCTGCGATTAAGCACGTGGAAATGCGGCGTGCCGCGGCACGGCGCGCCGCCGGGCGGCTCGACGCGCAGCGCACGCGCTCCCTGTTCGGCCAGCAACATCGCGGCGTACGCGGCGCCGAGGTTGGAGCTGAATTCAACCAGGTTGATGCCGTCGAGCGCCTTACTCATCGCGGATCGCTTCCTCGAACTTTGGGCCGCAATGTGCGGCGCGGCGCCTATCGGTCGGGCCGTGAATTGAAATTCTCACGAGCGAGCGCCGGCGTGCAAGTGCACGGGCGAGACGTGCGACACGCGGATTTAAGAGTGACCGTCCGGTGGAGATTGGTCGATTTTCCTCGATTGAGGAATTCAATCGCGCATAATTCTGATGTAACCGGCGCGTAACGCGCGCGCTTCAAATCCATCCGGCGCACGCTGTACTCCCTATGCGGGCTGCTGTTCGTGCGCCCATAAACGAGGAAGGCAATGAGACAAACACTACTGTCTGTGGGGATGGCGGTCGGCTTGACCCTGCTCGGGTGCACACCCGCACGCAGTCAGCTGCTGATCAACGGCGCGGGTTCGACCTTCGGCTACCCGATCTACTCCAAGTGGTTCGATGCCTACACCAAGGTCGACCCCTCCGTCCGTTTCAACTACCAGTCGATCGGTTCGGGCGGCGGAATTAATATGCTGCTCAACCGCACCGTCGACATCGGGGCGAGTGATGCGCCGCTGACCGCGGAACAGATCAAGCGCGCACCCGCGCCGGTGCTCCACTTCCCGACCGTCCTCGGCGCGGTGTCGATTGCGTATAACTTACCCGGGTTGAAGGGCACGCTGCGGCTTACTGGCCCGGTCATCGCCGACATCTATCTGGGAAAGATTACCCAGTGGAGCGACCCGGCGGTTGCTCAACTCAATCCGGGCATGACGCTGCCCGCCAAGCCAATAACGGTCGTGCACCGGTCCGACGGCAGTGGCGATACCTACATCTTCGCTGACTATTTGAGCAAGATTAGCCCAGAGTGGGCGAGCAAGGTCGGCACCTCAACCGCGCTCAAGTGGCCGACCGGGCTCGGCGGCAAGGGCAACGAGGGGGTCACCGCGCTGGTCACACAGACGCCATATTCGATTGGCTACGTAACGCTGATCTACGCGCTTCAAATCCATCAGCCGGTGGCTGAGGTCCAAAATCGCGACGGCGTCTGGATAATGCCGAGTCTCAAGAGCGTCACCGCCGCGGCGGCGGGTGCGGCATCCAACATGCCGTCGGACTTCCGGGTATCAATCGTCAATGCGCCAGGCCACGACGCATACCCGATTTCCTCATTTACCTGGATGATCGTTTACGCTCGTCAGGAGGATGCGAAGAAAGGCGCGGCGATAAAGAAGTTCCTGAGCTGGATGCTTGAACAGGGGCAGCGTTACGCCTCCGCGATGAACTATGCGCCGCTCCCCCCTGAAGTAGTCACACTCGAGCAGGCGCAACTCGAGAAACTCGAGGTCGCGTCCAAATAGGCGGCGCGGCCCAATACACAGTCTCGACAGGAGTCGAACTATGAGGACAAAGACGCTTTATCAGATCGGATTGGGATTGTTGGTCGGAGCGGTTGCCGGCCTCTGCGTCGGCGGATGCTCGACCGCGGGATGGGGTCCGCCGCCGGTCGTGGCGTCCGCCAAACCTTCCGCGCAGGAGGGGGCGCCGCCATTTGTGCATACCACCGGGATGCGGCTGACGAAGAAAGAGGAAGGCGTGAAGGTGCCGCCGAGCATCCGGGTGCAGGACTGCGGGATCGTCGCGATCTCGTCGCCGGCGCGTTTCGTCTGTTCCGACGGCAAGGTTTACACCAGCTTTGAACTCGCCCGCGCACGCGAGGAGCGCGCCCAGGCGCCGACCGCGAACACGACGCGTTGAGAATGTCGCCAAAGAGGGGGGCCGCCACGCTCGATGGCGGCGGAAGATCCCGGCGCAGCCAGCACGCTGTGTATCCGGGGAGTTGCCCGGCCGGCTCAGGCGGCCAATTCAGGAGAGGAGCAATGACACGTAAGTGGCTAATTAGTATTGTTTCAATAGCGATCGCGGCGCTTGTCGTCGCAGCGATCCCAGCGCGCCACGCGGCAGCCGAGGACGCCGCCACCGCGTGGTCGGCTACGGTAAAGCTATGGGTCGATCAACGCACCGGCCAAGTCTTCGTTCGCCCGGGCAAGGGGCGTACGCCGCTTGTGTTGAGCACGACCGACGCCAGCGCGATCGCGCAGCAGGTCGAACAGAAGGTCGAGGCCAAGACCCGCGAGCAGATCCAGACGCAGGTCCAACAGACCTCAGCGCAGCTAGCCGAGCAGAACGCCGCGCTTGCGCAGCAGGTCAACAAGATGGAACCGGCGTGGAAAAGTTATCTGGACAACTTTCAAGACAAGTTCCGGGTCGGCGCACTGGTGTACGGCGATTACCGCTTCTACAACAACACTGGATTTCAGCCGCAGGAGATGACCCAGCTGACCAATCCCGGACCGGGTAACAACAACTACAATTCGTTCGACCTCACGCGCACCTATCTCAACTTCTTCTTCTTCCCGACCAAGGACTGGACGCTGCGTCTGACACCCAACATGTACAAGACCATCGGCTCGGCCAACGACAAGATCGGCCAGGTCACCGGGTTCGGCAGCAACCTGGACGGCAACCTCGGCGTGCGCATGAAGTACGCGAGCCTCACCTACAACGGGCTGTGGAACGATGTGCCGGCGCTCAAAGGCGGCACGGTTTCGATCGGCGAGATAGCTAACCCACTGGTTGCCTGGGAGGAGGACCTCTACGGCTTCCGCTACGTCAACCTGACGCCGTGGAACTACCTCAGCCTGTCTTCGACCCAGGTCGGCGTCTCGATGCAGGGGCCGGTCAAGCCGTTCGGCGACGAACGGATGTACCTCGACTATGATATCGGCGCATACACCAACGCCAGCTTTCACGCCTTCGAGCAGACCGATACCAAACAGTTCATGGCGCGGCTGTCTGCCTATCCATTCGGCGCGCTATGGCGCTTCGACGGGCTCGGCATCACCGGCTTCTTCAATTACGGCTATGGCAACACCGCTCCGGACACGGTCGATTTGCCGGCCGCGCTCAAGGGCGGCAACGCGCATATCGAGCGCGTGGCGGCGCTGCTGCACTACTACACCGATCAGTGGGGCATAGCCGGAGAGTTCGACTACGGTTACAACGCCTTTGGAGCGTCCAATCTATGGTCGGGCAGCGGGCCGGCCGACGCCTTCGGCTTCCCCACCGGCAAAGCGATCACCTCGGGAACGTTCGCCGGTAACACCTGTAGCACAGCCACACCGTGCTACCCGTTGGTTAATACGTTCGGACCGCAGACAGCGGCGTGGCAGGCGATCCTGAACAACGGGCAGGCGACGTCGCGCGGCTTCGATGCCTTCGGTCATTACCACATTCCGTACACTCCGCTGACGTTGTTTGGGATGTTCCAGTGGTTCATGCCCAACCAGAAGTTCGCCAGCGACCCGCTGGACTTCCAGCGCTGGATATTCGGCGTGAGCTACCAGTACAACGAGTATCTGCGTTTCGCGCTCGATACACAGAACTTCTCCTACTATCACGGCCAGCAGTCGGTGCCGGTCGCGGAGCTGGCCAAGTTCGGCTATGCGCCGGGCGGCAAATTCAACGGTCAACTGCTCCCCAAGACCGGCAGCATCCCGAACCTGGTCACTCGGGATACGCACTCGATCTTCGCCAACCTGGAGTTCAGTTACTAGTTACTTAGCGGCAGCCCCGCACCGCGAAGGCGGCGGCGCGCGGCGGGCTCTCCCCGGCCCGTCGCGCCCGCCGCAAGGGGCGATGCGCCTTCCGGTCCGCCACTCTCACGTCACACTCGGTTTGTCGTTTATTGGATTGGCGCTGCGTACGCAGCAGCCGCGGGCGGCGCCGGCTCAGCGGCCTTCGAGCGACTCGCCCGTGGCTCGCTGCAGCCCTGCCTTGGCGACCGCGAAGGTGTAGAGCGCATCGACGTAGGCCGCCTTGTCCTGGATGAAGAAGCGCTCGGCGTCGGTGAGCTCGATGATGTTTCCAAGCCCGGCAGTGTAACGCTTCTGGGCAAGCTCTAACTCGACCCGCGCGGCGTTCAGCGTGACTTCGGCCTGATGAATCCGCTGGAGCGCGGTCTGCCAGTCGAGGAAGGCGGTCTTGACTTCGAGCAGGATGTGCTGGCGGAGGTCGGTAATCGAGTGCTCGATCGCTTCGCGACGCAGGCGCGCCTCCTCGACCTGATGCGTGGTCAGCATCCCGTTGAAGATCGGCCAGGTGATGGTGACACCGACATCGTAATTGTTGATCGCCGGCAGGCCGCTGCCGATCGCGCTGTAGCCAGCGATTGCGCTGACTGTGGGCAGAAAGTCGCTGCGGTACTCGGTGATGCGCGCACCGGCCGCGCGCGCCTCGTCCTCCAGCGCGCGCAGATCCGGCCGCAGGCGCAGCGCGGTAGTGAAGTAATCTTTGATTGATCCGCTGACGTCGCTGTAGTTGAGATTTGAGGCGAGCCGGTAATCCGGAGCCGCGATACCGAGGCCCATCGCGTTGTCCAGCGCGGCCTTTGCCTTGGCCACGTTGTTGCGCGCGTCGAGCAACTGCACGCGGGCGCGCGCGAGCTCGGCCTGCGCGGTATAGACGTCAATCTGCGAGGTCAGGCCAGCCTGCGCCTTGACCTGCGATTCATGAAGTTGCTCCTTGCGTTCGGTGATCGCCTCCCCGTAAACCTTTACCAGTTCCGTCGCGGCCAGCATCGCGAAGTAGCGCTGCGAGGTCTCGAAGACCAGGTCGAGATCGGTGAGCTTGAGCTGCGCTTGGGCGGCGTCGGCATTGTCTGTCTGCTCGGCGATCTGCCCGCGCACGCGACCGAAATCGAGCAGATACTGCGAAACCGCAACGCCGCCGAGATAATTGTTTTTCAGCGACCACGCCTGCGGCTCGCCGCCGGCGCCGCTGTGGCGGGGAATGAAGCCCGGGTTGAGGTAGTTCGTACCGTCGATGCCATTCTGAGTCGCGCCAAGGTACTGGGCGATGCCGTAAACCTGCGGCAGCATCGCCGCCTGCGCCTCGGCCACCCGCTGTTCTTCCGCGCCGGCCTCGGACCGCGCAGCCATCCGCCGCGGATGATTCTCCAGGCTGAGCTGAATCGCGTCGCCCAGCGCCAATCGCTGGCCGGGCGTGGGCATCGAAATCGCCCACAGCGCGCGCGCGGGTACGAGCAACAGACCCAACAGCGCGACGCCGAGCGCACGCTCAAGCTTGAGCACCATGATTTTGTCTCCGCTCAATTGGAATTGGGCTTTGCGAGCGCGGCCTGCCAGCTCAGGCGGTAGCCGTTGTCGAGCACCGCTTGCACTCGCTCGCCCGCGCTGAAAGCCGGCGACACCGTTTGCACAACCTCCTCGTCACCCGTAAGCCCCTTCGTAATCTCGACATCGATGCCGGTGTCGATGCCGACGGTGACCGGCACGCGGACCAGACGCCCGTGGCGGGCCACCAGCACGAAGTGCGCGCCGTCGGATGAATTGCCAACCGCGCTATCGGGCAGCTTGATCGCATTGGGATGGCGTTCGAGGTCGAGCACCACGTTGGCGTACATCCCGGGGTAGATCTCGCGCCTAGGATTGTCGAGGTCGATCTCGGTCAGCATCGTGCGTGTGGCGAGATCGAGCGAATGGGCGAAGCGGGTGACGCTGGCGTGGTACACGCGACCGGGCAATTCACGGAAGGTGACCGTGACCGGCAGGCCGCGGCGAATGTAGTTCACGGTGTCCTGCGGCACATAGACGTAGATGCGCAGCTTTTCGATATCGGCCACGCTCACCACCGGCGCCGCCACTCCGCCCGCCCGCGCCGTCCCCTCCATCGGCGCGCTCACCCCGCCCTGGCCGCCGGCCTTGATCAGCGCGCCCGGGTCGACGAAGCGCTCGGTCACGATGCCGTCGAACGGCGCGATGATCCGGGTGTAACTCACCATCGCCGCCAGCTCGTCGGCCTGCGCCTTGGCCTGCTGGAACTTGCTGTAGGCGATATCAACGTCCTCGCGGGCGACCAGCCGCGGGTCGCTCTTCCATACCCGGTCGAGCCGGTTATAGGTGAGCTGCTGGATCTCGAGGTTGGAGCGCGCGCGGTCAAGGCGCTCACGCAGCTCGGGCACTTCGATCTCGGCCAGCACCTGGCCCTTTTTCACGCGGTCGCCTTTGTCCACGAAGATCTGCTTGAGGTAGCCGGTGACCTTGGCGTAGAGCGCCGACTGGAAATAGCCGACGACGTCGCCGGGCAACGTCAGCGAGCGCACCGCTTCGCCGCGCTGCGGCCGGATGACCACCACTCGCGGGAGCTGCTGTACGGGCGGGGTGTCGGACTCGGCCCGATCGCATCCGCCGACCAGTGCGGCAACCGCCGCCATCAGAAGCGCCGCCAGCGCGAGTGCAATGCCCCCCGAGCGCTTCATCGCGTCACCTCGCGCCGCGCGTAAAACGCCTCGTACACTGCAGGCACCAGCAACAGAGTGAGCACGGTCGAAACCGCGAGCCCACCTACCGCCGCGCGCGCCAGCGGCGCCGAAGCCTCGGAGCCGGCGCCCACCTCCAGCGCCAGCGGCAGCAGGCCGACCACGGTGGCCAGCGCGGTCATCAGGATCGGACGCATCCGGATGCGCGAGGCCTCGACTACGGCCCGGCGCAGCGGCTGGCCCTCGTTTCGGCGCTGGTTGGCGAAGTCCACCAGCAGAATCGAGTTGGAAACCACAATCCCAACCATCGCAATAATCCCCATGAACGATTCAATATTGAGCGTGGTGCCGGTCAGATACAGCGTCCACATGACGCCGATCAGTCCCATCGGCACGGCAAACATGATGATCAGCGGGTCGAGGAAGGAGCGGAACTGCGCCACCATCACAAGGTAAAGGAGCACCACCGCCATCCCCAAACCGAAGCCGAAGCTGGAGAACGACTTCTCCATCGCCGCCACCGAGCCGCGCAGCGCAACCTGCACGTCGGAGGGCATCCGCAGTTTGCCGAGCGCCGCCAGCACCGCCTTCTGCGCGCCGCCGACGTCGTCGGTGCGTGGCGCGACCAGCACGTCAACCACGCGCTGGATGTCGTAGTGGTCGGCCTCGGCCGGATGGCGCTCGGGCACGATGGTCGCGACGTCGCGCAGCGTCAGGGCGTCGCTTCGCGCATGGCGTTCGGCCGCCGTGGCGACCGGAATGTTCTCCAGGGTGGAGAGCGATTTGATCTCGGGCTCGTAGTATTGAGCGGTGAGGAAATAGTCGTTGCCCGTTTTGGGATCGATCCAGATCGAGGGCGCGATCATCTCGTTGGAGGTAAGCGCCGTGATCACGTTGGTTACCACGTCGCGCTGGTCGAGTCCCAGCCGCGCGGCCTTGACCCGGTCAACCTTGATCCGCAGCGTCGGATAGCCCGATTCCTGCGGGATGAAGGCACTGGCGACCTCGGGCACCGCGCGCAACGCCTCCCCGACGTCGCGCGCCAGCGCGAAGAGCTCCTTGTAGGTCTGGCCGCTGAGCTGGACGTCGACCGGCGCCGCCAGCCCATAGTTGAGCACCGAATCGATGATGCTGCCGGAGGTGAAGAAGGTGCTCGCCTCGGGCACCGCCTGCGGCAGCAGCTTCTTGAGCCGCTCGATGTAAATGAAGGTCGAAACTTTGTGGGTCGGCTTCAGGGCGACCATCATGAAACCCGAATCAGCGGCCGCGTTGGGCGAGTATATCGACGAGAAGCCCGGCGCCAGCCCGATGTTCGAGACGATCGTCGAAAGCTCGGCGGGTGGAATCAACCGGCGCACCGCCGCCTCCATCCGCTCGGTCAGCGACTCGGTGAGCTCGATGCGGCTGCCGACCGGCGCGCGGTAGTCGATGATGAACTGGCCGGCGTCGGTGCGCGGAAACAGCTCGGTGCCGATCCACGGATAGATCGCCATGCTGGCGACGAACAGCAGCGTGATCGCGCCGATCACCCGCGCTTTGTGGTCGAGCGCGGCCTCCAACCAATGCTCGTAGCGGCGAGCGAAGCCCCCGTAGGCGCGCATGAACGGGGCAAACGGGCCGGCGCCGGCGCCCGCGTCGGCCGCGCGCGCGGACTCGGTGGTCAAAAACCGCGCGCAGTAGATCGGGATCACCGTCACCGCGACCACGTACGAGGCGAGCATCGAGAGCACCACCGCCAGCGCCAGCGCACCGAACAGGTACTTGGCCACGCCGAAGAGAAACATCACCGGGAAGAACACGATGATCGTGGTCAGGGTCGAGGCGAGCACCGGCAGATCGACCTCGTCGGTGCCGCGCAGCGCCGCCTCGGCCGGCGGCGCGCCTTCGGCCAGATGGCGATTGACGTTTTCCAGCACCACCACCGAGTTATCGACCAGGCGCCCGATGGCGAGGGCGAAGCCACCCAGGGTCATAATGTTGATGGTCGCGCCGGACATCATCAGGCCGAACGCACCGGCCAGAATCGACAACGGGATCGACAGGAAGATCGCAAACGTCGAGCTGAAACTGCCGAGGAAGATCAGAATCATCAGTGAGGCGAGCGCCGCGCCGGAGACCGCCTCGTGCTCGAGCGCCGTGACCGCCGCGCGCACGTAGGTCGCCTGGCTGAAGATCGCGCGCAACCCCATCCCGGCCGGCATCCCGGTGACGTGCCCGAGGACGCGCTCGATGCCATCGACCACGTTGAGCGTGTTGGCGCCGCCCTGCTTGAGCACCGGGATATAGACCGAGCGCTGGCCGTTGATGCGCACGATGTTCTGCTGGATCTGGGCCGCGTCCTCGGCATGACCAACGTCGCGCACGTACACCGGCGCCTGTCCCAGGCCAACCTTGATCGGCACGTCATTTATGTTCGCCGGGTTGTCGATCATCGAGTTGGTGTAGACGAAGTAATCCAGCGCGCCTATCTTGGCGTCGCCCGCCGGGATGATCAGGTTGGCGCGGTTGAGCGCATGCACCACGTCCATCGGCGTCAGCCCGCGCGCCTGCAAGGCGTCGCGGTCCAGGTAAACCATGATCTGGCGGTACTTGCCGCCGAATGGCGGCGGCACCGACGCGCCCTCGATGGTGGCCAGCCAGTTGCGCACGTTGTACTGGGCCTGGTCGCGCAGCTCGGACTGCGTGAAACCTGTGCCTGAGACCGTCACCAGCACCACCGGCAGCGACGAGGCACCGGACTTCAGCACCAGCGGCGGGAGCGTGCCAGGCGGTAGGTGACGCAGGTCCGCCATCGCAAGGTCGCCCAGCGATGCAGCGGCCGCGCCGAGGTTAACCCCGGGATGGAAGAACACCTTGATGATGCTGACGCCGGGCAGCGAGCGCGACTCGATATGCTCGATGTCACTGCCCAGGGTGAAGAAGCGCTCGAAACGGGTGGTGATGTCGCGCTCGATGTCGAGCGGCGGCATCCCCGGGTAGAAGGTCGCAACCACGACCGCCGGGATGTTGAGCCGGGGAAAGACGTCAACCGGCATCCGCGCGAACGCGGTCAGGCCGAGGATCGATATGATCAGCGCCCCCACGATCACCGTGTGGGGATTGCGCAGCGAGAAGCCTGCCATCTGTGTGACCTCGCGGGGCAGGGCCGATTCAAGAAGACTCGCTTCGTCCCGCGGACCACGCGAAAACCGGCGCGGCGGGGCGCGCCGCCGCCGACCCATGCGGCGAGCCAGGAAGGGAACGGTCCGGCGAGATCAATCCATGTGTCTGCGGCCCCCCAACCGGCTCGAAGTCTACTCAGCACCCAGCGGCCCAGCAACCGGCAAGTTTTAGTTCGAAAAGCAAGCTGTGACTGCATCCCTGCTTCTCCCTGCAACGGGGGCATCAAGCTCCTCCGCATCTGTGCGTGCTAGCCGTGACTCTCGCGCCGCGCGTAGAACGCCTCGTACACCGCCGGTACCAGCAACAAGGTCAGCACGGTCGAAACCGCCAGCCCGCCCACCGCCGCGCGCGCCAGCGGCGCCGAAGCCTCGGAGCCGGCGCCCAACTCCAGCGCCAGCGGCATCAGCCCAACCACCGTGGCCAGCGCTGTCATCAGGATCGGGCGCATCCGGATGCGCGCCGATTCCACAACCGCCTGGCGCAGCGGCTGGCCTTCACGCCGGCGCTGGTTGGCAAAGTCCACCAGCAAAATCGAGTTGGAAACCACAATGCCGACCATCACGATGATTCCCATGAAAGATTCGATGTTGAGCGTGGTGCCGGTCAGATACAGCGTCCACATTACGCCGATCAGCCCCATCGGCACCGCGAACATGATGATGAAAGGGTCGAGGAAGGAACGAAACTGCGCCACCATCACCAGGTACAACAGCACCACCGCCATCCCGAGGCCGAAGCCGAAGCTGGAAAACGACTTCTCCATCGAGGCGACCGAGCCGCGCAGATCGACGCCGACATCCTTGGGCAGATGGAGGCTGGCGAGCGCGGCCAGCACCGCTTTCTGAGTACCACCAAGGTCCTGCGTGCGCGGCGCCACCAGCACGTCAACCACGCGCTGGATGTCGTAGTGGTCGGCCTCGGCCGGATGGCGCTCGGGCACGATGGTCGCGACGTCGCGCAGCATCAGCGACTGGCGGCGCGATTCAACGCCGGGAGCCACCGCGACCGGGATGTTCTCCAAGGTGGCGAGCGATTTGATCTCGGGCTCGTAATACTGGGCCGTAAGGAAATAGTCGTTGCCCGACTTGGGGTCGATCCAGATCGACGGCGCGATCATCTCGTTGGAAGTGAGCGCCGTGATCACGTTGGTTACAACTGCCCGCTGGTCGAGACCCAGGCGCGCCGCTTTGACTCGATCGACCTTGATGCGCAGCGTGGGATAATCGGACTCCTGCGGGATGAAAGTGTTGGCGACCTCGGGCACCGAACGCAGCGTCTTCTGCACCTCGCGCGCCAGCGGAAACAGCTCCCGGTAGGTCTGGCCGCTGAGCTGGACGTCGATCGGAGCGGCCAGGCCGAAGTTGAGCACTGAATCGATAATGCTGCCGGAGGTGAAGAACGTGCGCACCTCGGGAACCGCCTGCGGCAGCAGCTTCTTGAGCCGCTCGATGTAAACGAAGGTCGAAACCTTGTGGGTCGGCTTCAGGGCGACCATCATGAAGCCCGAGTCGGAAGCCGCGTTGGACGAATAGATCGAGGAAAACCCTGGCGCCAGCCCGATGTTCGAGACGATCGTTGAAAGCTCGGCGGGTGGAATCACCCGTCGTACCGCCGCCTCCATCTTCGCGGTCAGCGCCTCGGTCAGTTCGATCCGGGTCCCCACCGGCGCGTGGTAGTCGATGATGAACTGGCCGGCATCGGTGCGCGGAAACAGCTCGGTGCCGATGCGCGGATAGAGCGCGATGCTGGCCACGAACAGCGCGGCGACCGCTCCGATCACAGCGCTCTTGTGATCGAGCGCGCGGCGCAGCCAGCCCTCGTAGCTTACGGCCAGCCGCTCGTAGGCGCGCATGAACCATCCCAACGGCCCATGCGCCGCGCCTTCCTCGCCCTCGCGCGCCGACTCAATGGTCAGAAAGCGCGCGCAGTAGATCGGGATCACGCTCATCGCGACCACGTATGAAGCCAGCATCGACAGCACCACCGCCAGCGCCAGCGCGCTGAACAGGTACTTCGCCACTCCGAAAAGGAACATCACCGGGAAAAACACGATGATGGTGGTGATAGTGGAGGCGAGGACGGGCAGCGCAACTTCCTCGGCTCCTTCGCGGGCGGCGCGCCTGGGTTCCTTGCCCTCTGCCAGGTGGCGGTTGATGTTTTCGAGCACCACGGTGGAATCGTCCACCAGCCGCCCGATGGCGAGGGCGAAGCCGCCGAGGGTCATGATGTTGACCGTCGCGCCGGACATCAGCAGGCCGAACGCGCCCGCCAGGATCGACAGCGGAATCGAGAGAAAAATCGCAAACGTCGAGCGGAAGCTGCCTAGGAAGATCAGGATCATCAGCGAGGCGAGCACCGCTCCGGAGACCGCCTCGTGCTCGAGCGCCTCGATCGCGTTCATGATGTAGGTCGCCTGACTGAAGATCGCGCGCAGCTTCATCCCCGCCGGCATCCCGGTGATCTTCGGCAGCACCGCGCTGGTGCCGTTGACGATCGAGATGGTGTTGGCGCCGGACTGCTTGAGCACCGGAATATAGACCGAGCGCTGGCCGTTGATGCGCACGATGTTCTGTTGGATCTGCGCCGCGTCCTCGGCGTGGCCAACGTCGCGCACGTATACTGGAGCGCCGTCCTTGCCGACCTTGACCGGCACGTCATTGATGTTGGCCGGGTTGGCAATCATCGAGTTCGTGTATACGAAGTAGTCGAGCGTGCTTATCTTGGCATCGCCCGCCGGGATAATCAGATTGGTCCGGTTGAGCGCGTGCACCACCTCCATCGGCGTCAGCCCGTGCGCTTGCAGAGCGTCGCGGTCCAGATAAACCATGATCTGGCGGTATTTGCCGCCGAACGGTGGCGGCACCGACGCGCCGGGCACTGTAGCGAGCCAGTTGCGGATGTTGTACTGCGCCTGGTCGTGCAGCTCGGTCTGGTTGAAGCCCTTGCCCGAGACCGTCACCAGCACCACCGGCAGCGACGAGGCGCCCGACTTCAGCACCAGCGGCGGCAGCGTGCCGGGCGGAAGATGGCGCAAATCCGCCATCGCAAGGTCGCCCAGCGATGCCGCTGCGGCGCCAAGATCAACCCCGGGATGGAAGAAGACCTTAATGATGCTCACACCGGGGAGCGAGCGCGACTCGATATGCTCGATGTCACTGCCCAGGGTGAAGAAGCGCTCGAAGCGCGTCGTGATGTCGCGCTCGATGTCGAGCGGCGGCATCCCCGGATAGAAGGTCGCCACCACCACCGCCGGAATGTGCAGCGGCGGGAAGACGTCCACCGGCATCCGCGCGAACGCGGTCAGGCCGAGGATCGATATGATCAACGCCCCCACGATCACCGTGTGGGGATTGCGCAAGGAAAACGAAGGCATACCACAACCTCACGGAGTTACGGCGTCGGCCGTGTGCAGACGCCACCGCACACACCCGCGTCGGTGGCCGGTCCGGTCACACCGCGCGCGCAGCGTGCACTCATGTGGAAGTTGGCTAGCTCAGAGGATCGGCGCCGCCGCCGGGCTCTGCCGGCGCCATTCGCAACCGTCGCAACAGCCGCGGCCGTGCCGGTTCGCGCGACAGCCGCGCCGCCGGTACCGAGAACTGCGCGGCCGAGGAAATCTCAAGCGTATTGCCGGGAGGTATGGCGCGCCGCGCGCTATCGATTGACGCGTCGAGCCGGCTGTCGCCCTGGTCGACGAGCGTGCGATGCGTCACAAGGTGATGCGCGCGGGCAGCCCTGAGCGAAAAGGAAAGATGGTGCATGCGAGTGCGCGGCGCCACCACGGTCAGGCTGAGCGCCACCAGCGCACCGAGCAGCCAGGGAAACCTCGCACCGCGGACGTTCGACATCAATCTTTCACTCTATCCCCGCGCGCCGCACCTTCGCAATCACCGCGGCTTGCCGCCGCTGCGAATCGTGAGCACCGGACAGGATGCCTCGCGCACGACGCGTTCGGCCACGCTGCCGAGCACCAGATGGCTTAGGCCTTTGCGCCCATGCGTCGCCATCACGATCAGGTCGGCATCCAGCTCTTTGGCCATCCGCAGCACGTCGACGTCCGGAGTGCCGCTCACCACGTGGATCTGATAGGCGACCATGCCTTGGAGCCGCTCGGCGGCCATCCGCTCGAGCTTGCGCCGCGCCGCCCGCTCCCATCTGGGGTCCGCGCCAAAGGGCAGCGGCACGTCCATATCCCGCGACGGGACGCGCGCCACATGGAGCAGATGCAGCGTGGCGCCGTTGTCCTGCGCGAGGTCGCGCGCGACGGCCAGCGCGCCCAGCGCATGTTGCGTGAAGTCGATGGGGCACAGAATCTTCCGGAATTTGCCGAACTCTGGCACAACGGCGGCCAATCCTTTCCCCCACCGCTGAACCCGCGGCGGATCAAGCCTGCGGTGCCATAGACGACGCGCGGCTACACTATATTCAGCGCGAGAGGGTAAAGTTGCGAATTGATGAATTTCTGTCGAATTCGAGACTGCCGGACGCTGGCGCGAGCGCACCATGGCCATTGAAGCGCAAGTGTCAGCGGCCGGCGCTGCGCCCCGCGGCCTGAGTACCGAAGAGGCCCGCCGGCGTCTGGCGAAGTATGGACCCAACGCCGTCGCCGAGGAGAAGCCCCACCTCCTGTTGGAAATCCTCGCCAAGTTTTGGGCGCCGGTGCCGTGGATGCTTGAGGCAACGACCGTCTTCGAACTGATCCTAGGCAAGGGTCTCGAGGCGCTGATCATCGGCGGCCTGCTCCTGTTCAATGCCGCGCTCAGCTTTTTCCAGGAGAAGCGCGCGCACGACGCGCTTGCGCTCCTGCGCAAACGCCTCGTGGTCGAGGCGCGCGTGCTCCGCGACGGCGCGTGGCGGATGGTACCGGCCGAGGAGCTGGTTCCTGGCGACTTCGTCCATTTGCGGATGGGCGATCTCGTGCCGGCCGACGTCCGCCTCGCCGACGGCGCAATCCAGCTCGATCAGTCGGCACTGACCGGCGAATCAGTGCCGGTGGACGCTGGTCCGGGCGCGGCTGCCCGGGCCGGCGCCCTGGTCAAGCGCGGCGAGGCGGGCGGCGAAGTCACCGCAACCGGCGCGCGCACGTATTTCGGGCGAACCGCTGAACTCGTGCGCGAGGCGAAAACGGCGAGCCACCTCCAAAGCGTGATCTTCACCATCGTCAGGTACATGGTGGTGATGGACGGCGCGCTGGTGGCGGCGCTGCTGCTGTATGCCTGCATCGCCGGACTGCCGTTCGCAGACGTATTGCCGTTCGCGCTGATCCTGCTCGTCGCCGCGGTGCCGGTCGCGCTACCGGCCACCTTTACCCTTGCCACCGCGCTCGGCTCGCTCGAACTTGCCGCGCGCGGAGTGCTCGTGACACGGCTGGGAGCGATCGAAGAAGCGGCGGCGATGGATGTGCTGTGCAGCGACAAAACCGGCACGATCACCCAAAACCACCTGACCCTCGCCGCGTTGCATTTGTATGCGCCATTTTCCGAAGACGAGCTGCTGCGCTTTGCCGCGGCCGCGAGCGATGATGCCACTCAGGATCCGATCGACATCGCGATTCTCTCTTTCGCTGCTCGTCGTGGCTTCGCTGCTCCGCCGCGTCTGCGCTTTGTCCCCTTCGATCCGGCGACCAAGCTGGCCGAGGCGATCGTCCGCCATGACGGCCAGGAGTGGCGCGCGCTCAAGGGTGCGCCGAGCGCCGTGGTGGCGCGTGCGGTCGCGCCGCCCGCCTCGCTCGAGACCGACCTCGCGCGCCTGGCCGCGGGCGGCTATCGCGTGCTGGCGGTGGCCGCCGGAGCCGAGGACGCGTTGCGTATCGTTGGCCTAATCGCGCTGGAAGATCCACCGCGCCCTGACTCGGCCGGCGTCATCCGCCGGCTGCGCGAGCTCGGTGTGCGCGTCCTGATGATCACCGGCGATACGCCGGCAACCGCGCGCGCCGTGGCCAAAGCGGTCGCCATCGAGGGCGAGATCTGCTCCGCCGACGCGCTGCGCCGCGGCGGCGCACGAGCGCTCAAATCGGCGATCTTTGCCGGCGTCTTTCCCGAAGACAAGTTCCGCCTGGTGCGCGCGTTGCAGGAGACCGGCCATGTGGTCGGGATGACTGGCGACGGCGTCAACGATGCGCCCGCGCTCAAGCAGGCCGAGGTCGGAATCGCGGTCGCCTCGGCCACCGACGTCGCCAAGGCGGCGGCTAGTCTGGTGCTCACTAATCCCGGACTGGGCGACATCGCCGCCGCGGTCGAGACCAGCCGGCGCATCTATCAGCGGATGCTGACCTACACGCTGAACAAGATCATCAAGACGGTCGAGATCGCGCTGTTCCTAAGCCTCGGCGTGATGCTGACCCGGACGTTCATCATCACGCCCTTGCTCATCGTGCTGCTACTGTTCACCAACGACTTCGTCACGATGTCGATCGCAACCGACCGCGTGGGTTTCTCGACCGCTCCCGATCGCTGGCATATCGCACGCCTGATGCGCGCCGGGTTCGTGCTCGGCAGCTTCATCCTCGTCCTGTCCTTTGGAGTGTTCCTGTTCGCGCGCGAGGCGCTCGGCTTGCCGCTGGCGCAGCTTCAGACCCTGGTCTTCCTCACCCTGGTCTTCACCGGGCAAGGCACCGTGTATCTCGTGCGCGAGCGGCGCCATTTCTGGAGCTCGATGCCCAGCCGATGGCTGCTGATAGCCTCGGTCGCCGACATTATCGTGGTCAGCGCCGCGGCTGTGCGCGGAGTCCTGATGGCGGCCGTGCCGGCGGCGCTGGTCGGCGCGCTGCTGCTCGCGTGCTTGCTCTATTTGGCGGGGCTTGATTTTCTGAAGGTCGCGCTTCTGCGGCGGCTGCGCAATGCGCTATGAAATTTGTCGGCGCGGCGCAAGGTTCGCCCCCGTGCGCGTCGGGTGAGACGGATGATTAAATTCCGTAGGATTTTGTGTCCGGTGGATTTTGGCGCGAACTCCGTGACGGCGCTGAAGATCGCCGCCGAGCTCGCCCGCGAACGCGGCGCCGCGCTGTACGTGCTGCACGTCGTTGCGATCCCGTCCGGCCCCGAGGTCTCGCTCGACTTCTCCAAGCTGGAGGGCGCCGCGCGCACCCGACTCGAGCGGCTCGTGCGCGAGAAAGTCGGCGCCGGTGCCAACTGGGAGGCCCACGTGCGCAGCGGCGCGCCCGCGTTTGAGGTCCTGCGCGCGGCCGAGCGCTGGGGCGCCGACCTGATTGTGATGGCAACCCACGGGCGCAAGGGGCTGAAGCATCTGGTGCTTGGCAGCGTGGCAGAGAGCGTGGTCCGCGAGGCGCCCTGCCCAGTGCTCACAATACGCCCGGGCGCGGCGCCGCCCGCGCCGCGGCGCGCTGCGGCGACGCGCAGAGCAAGATCGGAGGCCTGATGGACAGAAGGGAAGTCGCGGTATTCGGCGGCGGATGCTTCTGGTGCACGGAAGCCGTGTTCGAGCGGCTGAGGGGCGTGCTGTCTGTGATGCCCGGCTATGCCGGCGGCACGACCGCCAACCCGACCTACGCGCAGGTATGCAGCGAAACCACCGGGCACGCGGAGGTCGTGCGCGTCGAGTTCGACCCCGCGCAGATTTCCTACCGCGATCTGCTCACGGTCTTTTTCGCTACCCACGACCCGACCTCACTCAACCGCCAGGGCGCCGACGTCGGAACCCAGTACCGCTCGTCGATTATGTATGCGACCGAAGATCAGAGACGGCAGGCCGAAGCGTTCATCGGGGAGCTGAACCAGGTGCTCGGGTCCGGGCATCCGATCGTTACCGAGGTCGTTCCGCTCGCGACCTTCTATCCCGCCGAGGGCTACCACCGCGAGTATTATCGCAACAACCGATGGGCGCCGTACTGCCAGGTTGTGATCGATCCGAAACTGGCCAAGCTGCACAAGAGCTTTCAGCAGTTGCTGAAGTCGAAAACGGTGGAATCGGATTGAGGCGGAATCTAGTTGCGCTCGACTGGATAGTCCATCTTATTCCAGTTCTCCATCCCGCCACGCAGCACCGATACTTCCTTAAAGCCCGCCTGCGAGAGCAGCGTCGCAGCGCTCGCCGAGCGCCGCGCGGTTCGTCAGACGGTTATCACGGTCTTGCGCTGGTATCCGCTCAGCTCGCGGATTCTTCCGGATAGCTCGGCGATGGGAATGTTGAGCGAGCCCGCGATGTGGCCGAGCGGCCCGCGGAACTCTTCCGCGGTGCGCACGTCTATAAGCAAAGTCTTGTCGCCATCGGCCAGGCGACGCTTCAGTTCGGCAGCCTCGATGAAGCGCTGTGCCTTAAGCCGGCGAACCAGCCGCGGCAGGAAGGCGATGGCCGCTAGCAGAGCCAGCGCGATGAGCCCATTGCGGATCGCATCCGCGCTTTCGGCGGCAATTTCGCGGCCGGCGTAGCCAAGATAGGTATAGGCGATCGCGCCCGGAGCCATGCACACGAACGAGGTAAGTATGTATTCTCCCAGGCGGATTCGCGTTAATCCGAATGCGTAATTCACAAGGTTGAACGGAAACAGCGGGACGAGTCTGACAAACGCCACGAAGCGCCATCCTTCCTCCTCTACCCCGCGTATCAGCCGAGCCAATCCTTCGCCGGCGCGCGCCGAGGCCCAGTCCGCCGCGACATAGCGGGCGATCACGAAGGCCAGCGTCGCGCCCAGGGTGGCGCCAATCAGGTTCCACAGCGCGCCCCATGCCGGACCGAACAAGGCGCCGCCGGCGATGGTGAGCACCGATCCCGGAACGAAAAGAACCGTTGAGAGGGCATAAATGGCAATGAACAGGAGCGGCGCCGATCGCCCAAACCGCTGCAGTTCGCGCGCCAACGTGGCGCTTTCGAGAAACTGGCGATGGAACGCGAGCCAGCCGATCGCCCCGCCCAACAGGACGAGCAAAGAGATTCGAACGATGAAATTGCCTCCTCGTTTCATGCCGCGTTCCTCGTGCTAATCGCGTAGGCCCCGGCGCGGCCGCGAAACGGCTGGAGCAGCATGCGGTCGAGCCATAATTCCCGCGCGTCGCGGAACTGCTCGATGCCGATAGTCATTCCCAGATGGCCGCCTGCGGGCTGGTCGCGATAAGTGCCCAGCAATCGATCCCACCACGGCAGATTGAAGCCGAAGTTGCTGTTGGTCTCCCTGAGCATGGTCGAATGGTGAACGCGGTGCATGTCGGGCGTGACGACGAACCATCGCAGATAACGATCAACCTGGATTGGGACGCCAACGTTCCCGTGATTGAACATCGACGTCGCGTTGAGCAGAACTTCGAAGACGAGCACGCCCGAGGCGGGAGTCCCCAGTGCGGCGACCGCGCCCAATTTGATCAGCATCGAGAGAACAATCTCGATCGGATGAAAGCGCGCGCCGGTGGTCACGTCGAAGTCGAGGTCCGCATGATGCATCCGATGCACGCGCCAAAGCGCCGGCACCGCATGAAACATCACATGCTGGAGGTAGATGACCGCATCGAGCAGCACTACCGCCCCGACGATCCTGGCCCAGGAAGAAATGGGCAGATTGTTCAGCAGGCCCCAGCCGTGGCTTTCGCCGGCCAGCGCCAGGCCCACCGCGCTGACCGGGAGGAGAATTCTGAGAAGCGCCGTATTCAACGCCACGATCGCCAGGTTGCTCGGCCAGCGGCGAAACCTCGCGTACGATCTTGCGCGGCGCGGCGCTGCGGCCTCCCATAACGCGATCGCGGCGAGAACGGCTATAAACGCGCCAAGCCGGATGAGCGGCTCATCAGGCATCGTGGTTGACCTGAATCAAAGATTCAATTAATGTCTTGAATAAGCTTATGGGGTGACCAACGCAGTGTCAAGCGAGAATCCCAAACGCGAGATTTTCGAGCACTTGGCCGCAGTCGCCCGCAGCCTCGGCTCGGCCCATCGCCTGGAACTGCTCGAGTTGCTCGCGCAAACCGAGCGCAGCGTCGAGGACTTGGCCGCGATGGGCGGGCTCAGCGTCGCCAACGCCTCGCAGCATCTCCAGCAGTTGCGCCGCGCCGGGCTGGTCGAGGCGCGCCGCGACGGCAAGCGCGTGCTCTACAGGCTCGCCGACGCGGAGACCGTGGTATTGCTGGGCGCGCTGCGCCGGATTACCGAGCGCAACGTGGGCGCGGTCGAAAAGGTGCTCAACAGCTATTTTCGCGAGCGCGACAGCCTCGAACCGGTCTCGCGCAGGGAGCTCCTGCGGCGCATGCGCGACGGACTGGTTACCGTGATCGATACGCGTCCGGCCGAGGAATACGCGGCCGGCCATCTGCCCGGCGCGCTCAACCTGCCGCTGCGCGAGCTCAAGCGCCGGATGCGCGAACTGCCCCGCGAGCACGAGATCGTCGCCTACTGCCGCGGCCCCTATTGCGTATTGTCCTACGAGGCGGTCGCTGAACTGCGCCGGCGCGGCTTTGATGCTTTCCGGTTGGAAGATGGATACCCAGAGTGGAAAGCTGCGGGCTTGCCAGTGGAGTCTGTGGCGAACACCGGAGCGGTTTCGCAGCGGGACGGGCACGGGTACGAAGGCTCATGAGCGGAAAACACGAACCCGATGACCGCTGCGGCGGCCACCATCACGGCCACGGACGCCACGGCGCCAGGCAGCCCGAGGCATTCGATCCGGCGCGCGCGGCGCTGCTCGACGAGCCCGAGCGCTTCGAGTATTTGCCGCCAGCGCGGCTGATCGCGATGCTCGACGCGCCGCCCGGCGGCGTAGTGGTCGATTTCGGCGCCGGCACCGGCGCCTACGCGCTGCCGCTCGCCGAGCAGCGCCCGGACCTGACCGTAATCGCCCTTGACGAGCAGCCGAGGATGCTTGAACTGCTGCGCGCCAAGCCGGCCGCCGGCCGACTCAGGAATCTAAAGCCGCTGCATACGGATGCAATCGATACGATAAAGGGCGCCGCCGACCGGATCCTGGTCGTCAACGTCCTGCACGAGCTTAGCGACGAGGCGACGCGCCAGATGATAGGCCTGCTCAAGCCGGGCGGCGCGATCTTGATCGCCGATTGGGAGGCCAGCGTCGAGCGCCCGGTCGGCCCGCCGCGCGAGCACACCTACACCGTCGTTGAGGCGGCAAAGCGTCTGGAGCGCTTCGGCCTCAAGGCCGAACGGCTCAAGCCGCTGCGTTACCACTTCGTGATTCGCGCACGCCCGGAGTGACCCGAACAGCCGCTTGGGCCTCCGTCCCCGGCTGATGCCGCGCTACGGCTGCGGCTTGCCGCCCTCGACCGGGCCGCCCGCCGCCTTCCATGCGCGAAAGCCGCCGCCCAGATGGCAGACCGGCTCCAGCCCCATCCGCTGCAGAGTCTGCGCTGCCAGCGCAGAGCGTCCTCCGCCCGCTCAGAAAAAGAGGAACTTCTTGCCCGAGCCGAAGATCTCCTTGTAGTAGGGGCTCTCGGGATCGACCCAGAACTCCAGCATCCCGCGCGGCGCGTGGAAGGCGCCCGGGATACGTCCGTCGCGGTCGAGCTCGCGGACGTCGCGGATATCGACAAAGACCACGTTGGGATCGTCCTTGAGTTTGAGCGCATCCTCAGCGTTGACGGTTTCGACTTCGGCGTTGGCCTCCGCGAGCATCTGCTTGACCGTCTTCTTCAGCTTGAGGGCCATAGCCTCACCTCTTGGCCGGATCTTGCTCCGGCGCCGCCCGAGAGGATCGCGCGGCGGCTAAAATCGACACCCCGCCATGATAAGATCGTCGCGCCGTGGCCGACAAGGTTATCCTTTTGCGCAGCGCGCGCGCCGAGCCTGACGAGCGCGCCTTCAGGATCAAGTACGCCGAGCTGCTCAACCCGGCGCAGCTCGCCGCGGTCACCCACCGCGACGGTCCGCTGCTGGTGGTCGCCGGTGCCGGCTCGGGTAAGACGCGCACGCTGATCTACCGCGTCGCGCGGCTTATTGAGGGCGGCGTGCCGCCGGGGGCGATCCTGCTGCTGACGTTTACCCGTCGCGCGGCGCAGGAGATGCTGCGCCGGGTCGAGCAGCTGGTCGGCGAGCGCTCGCGCGCGGTCGCCGGCGGCACCTTCCATTCATTTGCCAACCTCACGCTGCGTCACTACGGCGGCGCGCTCGGGCTGCGCCCCAACTTCACCATCCTCGACCGCTCCGACATGGAGGACGTGGTCAACCTGCTCCGCATGCGGATGGGCCTGGGCTCGCGCGAGCGGCGCTTCCCGAAAAAGGGCACCTTGGTCGAGGCGATCAGCATGGCGCGCAACAAGCGGCGCGAGCTGGGTGACGAGATCGAGTACGACTTTCCCCATCTAGCCGAGCATCGCGAGGAAATCCTGCGCCTGGCCGCCGCCTACGACGTCTACAAGCGCGAGCGCGCCCTGCTCGACTACGACGACCTGCTCTACCGGCTGGCCGAGTTGCTCCAGCAGCACGAGCACATCCGCCGCCGGCTGAGCGACACCTACCGCTACATCATGATCGATGAATACCAGGACACCAACCTGATCCAGGCCGAGCTGGTGCGCCTGCTCGCCGCGACCCATCACAACGTGATGGCGGTGGGCGACGACGCGCAATCGATCTACTCCTTCCGCGGCGCCAACTTCCGCAACATCATGGACTTCCCCGCGCTGTTCCCCGGCGCGCGCGTCGTCAAGCTCGAACAGAACTACCGCTCGCTCCAGGGCATCCTCGACGTCGCCAACGAAGTGATCGCGCGCGCAGCCGAGAAATACACCAAGGTGCTCGCCGCCGAACGCCGCGGCGACGGGCTGCGCCCGCTGCTCGTGCGCGCGCAGGACGAGCACATGCAGTCGCGCTTCGTCGCCCAGCGCATCCTCGAGCTGCGCGAGCAGGGCGTCGGGCTGGGCGAGATTGCGGTGCTCTTCCGCTCCAGCTTCCATTCCTTCGATCTCGAACTCGAGCTCCAGCGCCGCGACATCCCGTTCATCAAGCGCGGCGGCTTCAAGTTCATCGAAACCGCCCACATCAAGGATGTCCTTGCCCATCTGCGTGTCCTCGCCAATCCTTCCGACGCCGTGTCATGGCTGCGCGTGCTGATGCTGGTGCCAGGGATCGGCCATCGCCGCGCCGAGCGGCTGATCGACGAGATCGTCGCCGCGCCTGATCCCGGCGAGGCGCTGAAGAAGGCTGCGCAAGCCGTCGCCCGCGGAGCGGGCGTCCGCCAGATGCGCGGCGGCGCGGCGGACGCCGCGGTCGGCGCGGCGCGACTCGCCGAGCTGCTCGCCGCGATGCGCGCGGAGCCCGAGGCGCGTCCGGCCGGCCAGGTCGCGCGCACGCTGGAGTACTACCTGCCGCTGATGCGCGAGAACTACCCTGACGATTACCCAAAGCGCGAGCGCGACCTCGAGCACTTCCATACCATCACGCAACGCTATCGCAGCCTCGAATCGATGCTCGCCGACATGGCGCTCGAGCCACCGAGCGACTCGCTCGGCGACGTGCTCGCGGTCGAGCCCGACGAGGGCTACGTCACGCTCAGCACGATCCATTCGGCCAAGGGACTGGAGTGGCGGGTGGTGTTTCTGATCTGGGCTGCCGACGGCCGCTTCCCCGGCCCGCAGAGCGTCGGCCCCGAGGAGCTCGAGGAGGAGCGCCGGCTGATGTACGTGGCGAGCACGCGAGCGCGCGACGAACTTTACATCTCGTATCCGATCTATATGTTCGACCGCGCGATGGGGCACACGGTCGGCCGCGTATCGCGCTTTCTGGAAGATGTCCCGGCTGAGGTGCTGCCGACCGCCGCGCTTCAGGAGGCCGACGAAGGCGAACCGCCCGCGTAGGACCCGCGCCGCGCGGCGTTGCAGGAGAGCGCGAGCTGCGCGCTTGCCTACGCCGCGGCCTGGGCCAGGCGCGTATAGTGGGTCGCGATCTCGCGCCCGATGAGTTCGACCTGGCCGGCCCAGGCCTGCGGCTCCGCCACCGGCCATAGCACGAACTTGTCGAGACCAACCGCGATGTATTCGGCGAGCCGCTCGATGATGTCGTCGGGCGAGCCGCAGAGCGTGCGCGTCAGGAACTGCTCGCCGCCGCGCCCGAGTGTCCGCACCACCGGTTCCAGCTCCTGGCGCGCGCGCTCGCGCGAGGCGCCCAGCCGGCAGAGCAGGATCAGGCCCGACTCGATGCGGGCGTTGGCGCGGCCACACTCGGCGGCGTAGCGGCGCACCGTCGCCATATTACGCGCGAACTCCTCGGGCGCCTGGAATGAGGCGAAATAGCCGTCGGCAAGCCGCGCGGTCCGCCGCAGCGCCGCGTCCGACTTGCCGCCGACCCAGATGTCGATGGTGCCGGAGTCGTTGTTGGTGCGACGCGCCGGACGCGGCTCCAAGGTCACGTCGTCGAAGTTGTAATAGCGGCCGTGGTAGCTGGCCCTGGGCTCGGTCCATACCTTGCGCAGGACCTCGATCCCCTCGTCGAGCCGCCGCCCACGCCCCTCGGCCGGGATGCCGGTCACGGCGTAGTCGGTCAGGTTCGCGCCCGTCCCCACCGCCATCACCATCCGCCCCCGCGAGTAGTAGTCGAGCGTCGCGAACGCCTTCGCCGCGAGCAGCGGATGGCGCAGGTTGAGCAGCAGCACGCTGGGGCCGAGTTTGATCCGGGTCGTGCGTGAGGCCAGGACGGCCAAGGTCGCGACCACGTCGAGCTCGGGCGAGGGCGAGAGCAGATGGTCGGAGAGCCAGAAGGAGTCGAGGCCCCATTCTTCGGCTTTCTCGGCGACGTGCGCGATGGTCTCGGCGGTGGGCATCCCCAGCCGCCATAACCCGAAACCGACCCCGATCTTGACGTGTTTCACGTGAAACTCCCCTTGGCCATAGCGCAACTATGGCGCCGCCGGTTTGGCTGGATAGTACCATAGCGGACCACCGGGCGGATCGGCTAATGTTGGGGCCGGTGGGCGTGTTGGACGTCACAGTCCTTGGTGCGGGGGATGCATTTGCGAGCCGCGGCCGCTTCCAGTCCGGCTATGTGATCGAGGGCGGCGGCGCGGTCGTCCTGTTGGAGGCCGGGCCCAGTGTGCTCACCGCGCTCAAACGCTCGGCGATTGCGCCCGCCGATATCGACTACGTCCTGATCAGCCATCTCCACGGCGACCACTTCGCGGGCCTGCCGTTCCTGATGCTCGAGTACCTGTACGAGAGTCCACGCCGGCGGATGTTGACGATCGCGGGGCCGCGCAAGCTCGAACAGCGCACCCGAGTGATGTTCAAGAGCATGTACCCGCGGATGGACACCAGCCCGCTTGCGCGCAAGCTGCGCTACGTCGTGCTCGAGCCCGGGCGCGAGGCGCGGCTGGGCCCGATGCGCGTCACCAGCGTGCGTACGCCGCATACGAAGCCCGACGTCTCGCTCGCGCTGCGCGTGACGCTGGCCGGCAAGTCGGTGGCGTTCTCGGGCGACACCGGCTGGACCGACGAGCTGATCACGCTCAGCGCCGGCGCCGACCTCTTCCTGTGCGAGTGCACCTACTACAAAAGCGAACACCTCGATTTCCATCTCAACTACCCGCACCTCGTCAAAAACCGCAGCCGCTTCAGCGCCAAGCGGGTGGTGCTCACCCATCTCGGCCGCGAAGTGCTCGATCACGCGCCCGAGATCGAGATGGAAATGGCGACCGATTTGATGAAGATCTCGCTCTGACGGGCTTTGAGCCACGCCCGCGGGCTGGCTATGCTCGTCGCAGCGGGACCCGCGCACGCCGGAGGGGGCGCGGCGGGGCGTTACCGCGAGCATCGCACAACCGAACGAACAAGGAGCCCGCCGGATGGGAATAGCGGACGGCAAGCGCGCGCTGGTGGTCGGCGTCGCCAACGATAAGAGTCTCGCTTGGGCGATCGCCCAGGAGCTGCGGGCGCAGGGCGCCGAGGTCGCGCTGACCTACCAGGGCGAGGTCTTGGAGAAGCGCGTGCGCCCGTTGGCCGACTCAATCGGCGCAACGGTGGTCGGCGAGCTCGACGTAACCGACGACGCCCAGGTCGCAGCGGTCTTCGCGGCGCTCAGGGAACGCTGGGGCGGGCTCGACATGCTGGTCCACGCGATAGCGTTCGCCGAGCGCGAGGACTTGCGCGACCGCTTCCTCAACGTCAGCCGCGCCAACTTCGCCAAGGCGCTCGACATCAGCGCCTACTCGCTGGTCTCTCTGGCGCGCGCGGCCGAGCCGCTGATGGAGGCGCGCGGCGGCGGCGCGATCGTCACCCTGAGCTACCTCGGCGCGGTGCGCGCGGTGCCCAATTACAACGTGATGGGCGTGGCCAAGGCGGCGCTGGAGGCCTGCGTGCGCTATCTCGCGATCGACCTCGGGCCGAAAAATATCCGGATCAACGCGCTCAGCGCGGCGCCCGCGCGCACGCTCTCGTCCTCGGCGATCCGCGACTACTTCGCGATGGCGCACGAGGTCGAGCAGCGCTCGCCGATGCGCCGCGCGATGAGGACCGAGGAGGTCGGCAAGATGGCCGCCGCGCTGCTGAGCGATCTCGCCAGCGGCGTCACCGGCCAGACCGTATACGTCGACGTGGGCTACAGTATCGTCGGGCTCTGACGCGCGCCACGGCGCGGGCGGACTCCGCGCGGGCGCGCGCGATGCGCATCTTCATTAAGTAAGGAGCAGGTCGATGGCGATCGTTGCAGTGCCCCAACTCTCCGACAATTACGCCTACCTGGTGATCGACGACGCGAGCAAGCTGTGCGGCGTGGTCGATTGCGCGGAAGCCGACAAGGTGCTCGCCGAGGTCCGCCGCCGCGGGCTCAAGCTGGTGGCCGTGCTGCCCACCCATTGGCATCCCGACCACGTCGGTGGCAACGAGGACCTCGTGCGCGCCATCCCCGGGCTCCGGGTGTACGGCGCGCGTGCCGAGGGCGGGCGGATTCCCGCGCTCACCGACGGCGTGGACGACGGCGACGAGGTCGCGGTCGGCCCGATTCGCGGCCGCGTCATCGGCATCCCCGCGCACACCAGCGGCCATATCGCCTACTACTTCCCGGAGCTCAAGGCCGTGTTCACGGGCGACACGATGTTCATCGCGGGATGCGGCCGGGTGTTCGAGGGCAAGGCCGACACGATGGTGGCCTCGCTGAAGAAGCTCGCCGCGCTGCCCGACGATACCCAGGTCTATTGCGGCCACGAGTACACCGAGAAGAACCTGCAGTTCGCGCTCACGCTGGAGCCCAACAATCCGGCGCTCAAGGCCAAGTACGAATGGGCGAAGAAGATGCGCGCCGAGGGCAAGTTCACGATCCCTTCGACGATCGGCGACGAGAAGCTCTTCAATCCCTTCCTGCGCACCGATAGCGCCGAGCTGCGCGCGAGCCTGAAAAAGATCGATCCCGGGTTGCCCGACGACCCGGTCGCAATCTTCGCCAAGGCCCGCGAGCTGAAGGACCGCTTCTAGCGCGCGGCGAGGCGTGGCCGTCGCGATTTGCGGCCGCGCTCGAAGTGGCGCCCGCGGCGTTCGCGTGATGTCGCGCGGAAGGGAAACCGGCGGAATCGCGCGCGGCGGGCACGCTATGGAGGGTGACGACATGATGACGGGAATCCTCTCCGGTCTGCGCATTGTCGAGGGCTCGGCCTTCGTCGCCGCGCCGCTCGGCGGGATGACGCTGGCCCAGCTCGGCGCCGACGTTATCCGCTTCGACCAGATTGGCGGCGGCCTCGACTATCAGCGCTGGCCGCTCGCCAACGATGGGCAGAGCCTGTTCTGGGCCGGGATGAACAAGAACAAGCGCTCGATCCAAATCGATCTCGGCTCGCCCAAGGGGCGCGAACTCGCAACCGCGCTCATCACCGCGCCGGGCGAAAACGCGGGGTTGTTCCTGACCAACTTCCCTGCGCGCGGATGGCTCTCCTACGAGGCACTGGCGAAGCATCGCCACGATCTCGTGATGGCAGCGTTGACCGGAAATCCCGACGGCACCAGCGAAGTCGACTACACCGTCAATCCGGCGACCGGCTTTCCCTGGGCGACCGGGCCGCGCAACCTCGCCGAGCCGCTCAACAGCGTGCTCCCCGCATGGGATATCGCGCTCGGCACACTGGCCGCGGTCGGCTTGCTCGCCGCCGAGCGCCACCGTCGGATGAGCGGGCAAGGCCAGCTCATCAATCTATCGCTATCCGACGTAGCGTTCGCCGCGGTCGGCAACCTGGGGAGAATCGCCGAGGCGCAGCTCGGCGGCCGCGATCAGCCCAAGGACGGCAACTACCTCTACGGCGCCTTCGGCCACGACTTCGAGACCCGCGACGGGCGGCGCGTGATGGTGGTTGCGCTGACCGCGCGCCAATGGAACGCGCTGGTCGAAGCGACCGGCATCGAGAAGGTCTGCCGTGACATCGAGCACGCCACCGGCCACGATCTGAGCACGCAAAGCGGACGCTTCCAGGCGCGCGACCTGATCGCGGCGATGCTGCGGCCCTGGTTCGCCTCGCGCGACCTCGCCGCAATCCGCGAGATCTTTGCCGGCACCAACGTGTCGTGGGGCCCGTATCAGACGTTCCGCCAACTGGTCACCGAGGACCCGCGATGCTCGACGGCCAACCCGATCTTCGTCGAGCTGGAGCATCCCGGGGTGGGCAAGTACCTTATGCCGGGCTCGCCGCTTTACTTCTCGGCGGTGCCGCGGGTGCCGGTGCGACGCGCGCCGCTGCTCGGCGAGCATACCGACGAGGTGCTGGCCGAGGTTCTGGGGATGAGCGCGAGCCAGATCGCGCGGCTGCACGACGAGCGCGTGGTCGCCGGTCCGCGCCCCGCCGGCCGCTGAACCCGCGCGCATCGAACGGGTTCGGAGAACGAAGCGATGAACTACGAACAGATTCTCTACGAAGTCGACGGTCCGATCCTGACCGTGACGCTCAACCGCCCGGACAAGCTCAACGCATACACGGCGACGATGGGCGCCGAACTCGCCGACGCCTTTCGCCGCGCCGACGAGGACGACGCGGTCCGCGCCGTAATCGTAACCGGCGCGGGGCGCGGCTTCTGCGCCGGCGCCGACCTCTCGGGCGGCGCGAACACCTTCGACACCTCGGCGGGGAGCAGCGCGGCGCTCGGCGGCGAGCGCGGCGATCGCCGCCAGAGCTTCATCATGCGCATCTTCAACTGCCGCAAGCCTTCGATCGCCGCAATCAACGGCGCCGCGGTCGGCGTCGGCATCACCCTCGCGCTGCCGATGGACATCCGGATTGCGTCGAGCAACGCGCGCTTCGGTTTCGTCTTCTCGCGGCGCGGACTGGTGCCCGAGGCGGGCAGCGCGTGGTTCCTGCCGCGGATCGTGGGAATCAGCCAGGCCCTGCGATGGTGCTACTCGGGGCGCATCTTCGATGCCGACGAGGCGCTCAAGGGCGGCCTCGTGAGCGAGCTCGCGGCGCCCGAGGCGCTGATGGGGGCCGCGCGCTCGCTCGCCGAGGAGATCGCCGCCGAGACCGCGCCGGTATCGATCGCGCTGACGCGCCAGATGCTGTGGCGTCTCTCCGCGGCGCCTCATCCGATGGCGGCGCTGGACGTTGACTATCCGCTGACGCGCGAGCTCGGCGCCGGCGCCGACGTCAAGGAGGGCGTACGCGCGTTTATGGAAAAGCGGCGCCCCGAATTCCCCGGCCGCCCGTCCAAGGACATGCCGAAGAGCTATCCGTGGTGGCGCGAGTGAAGATCTGCTCCGCCCGATTGGGTGCTCACTAGCGCTGCGTCGGCCGCCGCCTTCGTAACAACCGTCGTTAGGCGTGGGCGGACCGGGAAACCCGCCCCACTGCCGGAATCCGGGATTTCTGGCGCGCGTCGGACCCGAGCACGAGCATGACAAAGCAAAGCGTTCACCCGTTCACCAGCCGCCATTGGACCAGCGTAGCGCCGGGGCGATCCTCGAAGACCGCCTCGACCTCGGCGTCGAACGGCGCGTCCTGCATCGGGTCGCCGAGCAGATTGCCGACCATCCGCACGCCGCCCGCCTCCGCAAGCTCGACCACCGCGATGATGTACGGCCCGGCCTCCTTGAGCGCCGGATGCACCGGGTTCCACGAGCGCACCCACGAGTAGAGCCGGCCGCGCCCGGAGACGCGATGCCATTCCAGCTCGCCGCCGTGGCAGTTGTGGCAGATCCATTCCGGGCCGTGCTGAAACGTACGGCAAGCCTTGCAGCGCTGGACCACCAGTTCATGGCGGCGCAGCGCCTCCCAGAATCCCTTGTCCATCCCGTCGCGTTGCGGTTTGGGCGCGGGCAATCCGGCCGGCAGGTAGAACGGCGATTTCTCAACCATCGGTGCGTTCCTCAAACCTCTGGCAAATCACGCGCCTCCGAAGACGCCGCGCGAGATCCTTCGACTGCGCTCGCGGACCCGCTCCGCTCAGGATGACGACCTTCGTTGCACACGCAGGTACCACGCTAGCCGTGCACGATGAGGTCGCTGACCGGCGAGACCATCGGACCCGACGCCACCAGCGCGATCTTCGCGTCGGGCACCTGCGAGGTCGAAGTCCCGCGGCACTGGCGCACCGCCTCGTTGACCAGCTCGAGCCCGTGCATGTAGCACTCGGCGATATTGCCGCCGCTGGTGTTGAGCGGGAGCTTGCCGGTGGGCGCGGTCAGGTTCTCGAAGGTGCACAGCTCCATCACGCCGTCGGGCTCGCAGAAGCCGTGCTCGACCAGGCTTATCGGCACCGCGCCGCTGAAGTGCTCGTACATCTGCACGACGTCAACGTCCTTGGGTCCGATCCCCGCCATCTCGTATAGCCGCGGCGCGAGCGTCTTGAAGTGCGAGGAGGCGTAGTCGGTGGAGTTTTCGGCCGCGGCGGCCGCGCGCTGGGGCGCGCCCTGCGCAGCCGCCATCACGTACACTGGCTTCTGTTTGAGATCGCGCGCGCGCTCGGCGGTGGTCAGGATGAGCGCGGCGGCACCGTCGTTCTCCATGCAGCAGTCGTAGAGATGAAACGGTTCGACGATCCATCGTGACTTGTCGTACTGCTCGCGAGTGAGCGGCCGGCCGTACATCACGGCGCGCGGATTGCGCTGCGCGTGGTGGTAATCCGCGAGCACCACCGCAGCAAGCGCGTCCTGGGTCATGCGATGCTCGTGCATGAAGCGGCGCACGCGCAGCGCCACCCATTGCGCGGGCACGAACAGCCCGTAGGGCCAGGCGTAGGCGGCGGGGCCGGAGATCGAGTTGACCGGCGCCGCCTGGCCGAAGCGGCCGAACTGCCCCTGCGCGAGCGCGCGGAAAACCACCACGTACTTCGCATAGCCCGCCGCCACCGCGGCCGCCGCGTGCGCCACCGCACCCGAGCCACCGCCGCCCCCGCCGCCCCATACCATGCTCGCCCACGCGTAGTGCGGGAGCCCCAGCGCGGTCGCCAGGCGCGCCGCATCGTTGCGATCGTTGCTGTAGGAGGCGAAGCCGTCGAGGTCGGTGACCTTGAGCCCGGCGTCGGCGACCGCCTTGAGGATCGCCTCGCAGGCGAGCTGGAATTCGCTGACCGGCGCCTGGCCGCGCTTGTAGTATGTGGTTTCGCCAAGGCCGACGATCGCGACCTTGTCCCTGATGCTGTACTCGGCCATCAGACGGTCCTTCGCTGCCCCTCCGCGCGCGCGGTCTGATTGCTGTCGGGGTCCAGTTCGCGAAAGTGCGGCAGAACCTCCTCGGCCAGCAGACGCATCGAGTTGAACCATGGCTCGGGGTTGTCGGCATAGTCGAAGGTGAACAGCAGCAGGGTGCCGAAGCCGCCGAGGTCCTTGTACATCCGCGCGAGCTTGTCGCGCACCGTGCGCGGCGATCCGACCAGCCATCCGTGATCGACCAGGTACTCGGGCGTGACCGCGTCGTCTGGCACCGAGGGATCGTCCTTGAGAAACTTCGTGAACTGGAAATCCGCCATCAGCGGCAGCAGATACTCGCGCATCATCCGGCCCATCATGCTCTTGACGCAGTGACGATGGGCTTCGGCGTCGGTCTCGGCGACGAAGATCTCGCGCACGATGCGCCAGTCGCGCCGGCGCGGCCGCCGCCCCGTGCGCCGCGCGCCCTCGACCACCGCCTCCCAGTGGGTGGCGACGTAGCCCGGACTCATGTTGAGGCTGAGCGGGATGAAGCCGTGCTCGCCGGCGAGCTTGAGCGTCTCGGAACCGGGGCTGAGCCCGGCGATGCCGATCGGCGGATGCGGCTTCTGGAAGGGTTTGAGATGGTGGCGCAGCGTGCGCAGCATCGGGCCCGGCACGTTGACGCTCCAGTACTTGCCCTTATATTCCAGCCCGCCGTCGCTCTCCCAGACCTTGAGCATGATGGCGAGCGACTCGCGCGTCATCTCCCGTGTCTGCATCCCGAAGCCGTCAACGGAAAAGAGCTGCCAGTCGCTCGGCAGGCCGCTCGCGCCGATGCCGAGCATGTAGCGGCCCTGCGCCAGATGGTCCATGAAGGCAACCCGGCAGGCGAGCTCGGCCGGGTGATGGAAGGGCAGCAGATGGGCACCTGGGGCGAGCTTGATCCGGCTGGTCTCCTTTAGCGCCTGCGCGATCAGCAGGTCGGGCGCGGGATTAGGTTCCCATGGCGAGGTGAAGTGTTCGCCGATCCACGCCTCGCTGTAGCCCAGGCGGTCGGCCGCGCGGAGCACGGCGAGGTCCCATTGTTGCCCGGCCATCAAATCGCGTTCGGGCGGATGCGACGGCATCAGGAAGAGTCCCAGTTCCATAGTTGCTCCTGTCAAAGCGGCACGGTCGATTCGATCTAAACCCCGCGAGCGGGTCGGCCGCGCGCCCGGCGTTATTGTAGCGGCGAGAACTCCGCCGGCGACATGATCTTGTTGCTCTGGCTTACGACCAGCGCGCGCAGCCGCGGCACGATCGCCGCGCGGCGCGGGTCGCGCCCCCACGCCGCCCATTTCTGCTGGCGCTCGTTGAGGTCGTTGAAAGCCCACAGATGGACCAGTTCGTTGAGCGGCCCGATCTCGGTGTGCCAGTAGCCAACCGGCTTGAGCCCGTACTCGGCGAGGATCGGCAGCAGCTCGTTCTTCGTGATCTCCTCGTACTCGCGGGTGCCGCCGAGCACGAGGGTGTAGGTCCGCAGTTCGTAGATCATCGCGTCTCCCCCGAAATTGAATACGTCGCAGAATTCCCGCGCCGCCGCTTAGGGCGGCGACTGCGCGCCGCCTGCGCCTCAGCCTTTCGCGCCCGGCCATGCCGCGGCTGCGCCCAGCCCTTCGAGCGCCAGCCCGTAGCCGAGATTGTCGAGCATCAGGCGCTTGAGCTGCTGGGTGATTGCGACGCGCGCATAACGCACGGTGAGCTTGGGCTTGGCGACGATCAGCTCCGCCAGTTCCCATGCGCGCGGGAGCAGGCGCTCGCGCGGCATCACCTCGCTCACCACGCCCAGCTCCAGTGCTTCGCGCGCGGAGAGCTTCTGTCCGGTGAGCAGGAAGTAGCGTCCGCGATTGGGTCCCAGCACCAGCGGCCAAACGACGTGGACGCCGTCGCCGGGGACGATGCCGTTGGGAAAGTGCGGCGCGTCCTGGAAGGCCGCCTCCTCGGCGGCGATAACGACGTCGCACAGCACGGCGAGCTCGGCGTGGATCAGCGCCGGACCGTTGACCGCGGCGATCATCGGCACCTCGATCGCGAGATGATTCATCAAAAGGTACTTGGCGTCATTATAGATGTGATCCCAAGTGGTCGAGCGCACGCCTGCCGTCGGGGGCGGCGCGGGCTCGCCGCTGGCGGTCTTGCCGACCGGCGCGCCGCGCCCGCCGCCAAGGTCGATCTCGGCGCAGAACGCCTCGCCGGTGCCGGTGATGATCACGCAGCGGTTTTCGTAGTCGCGGGCGACGTCGTAAAAGGCGTAGGAGAGCTCCTCGTGCGGCGGGCCGCCCCAGCGCAGCGGGCCGCCGCCGCTGTGCAGCGTCATCTGGAGGATGCCGTCGCGCCGCTCCATCCGAACGTGCCGGTACTTGTTCTGATACTCCTCGAATTTGCTCATCGCCCTCTCTCTCCTGCGTTCAGGATGCGATCGCCGGTCCGCATCCTACTAAAGTGCGGGCGCCGACTGTTAGCTGCGCGGGCCTTGCCGCGCGCCCGCCGATCGGATCACAGTAGGACCGCCGGAGCGCCGGCGGGAGGGGCCGCGCGATGAATACCAGACGCACCGAGCGCATCCTCGACGAGCATCAGGCCGCATCCTGGGTCGAAGACGGAATGACGGTCGCGATCGGCGACCCGCCGCCGATGGGGCTGGTGCGCCAGATAATCCGCCGCCGTGTGCGCGGGTTGACGGTGGTCGCCAGCGGCTTTGCGCTCGACATGCTGATCGCCGCCGGATGCGTGCGCAAGACGGTCAGCTATTACGCCGGCGGGGGACCGGGTGTGCCGGTGATGCCGTCGTTCCGGCGCGCGGCCGAGCGCGGCGAAATCGAGGTCTGGGAGTGCGAGGAGGGAATCGTATGCGCGGCGCTCCAGGCGGCGGCGCAGAATCTCCCCTTCCTGCCGTGGCGCGCCGGCGTCGGCACTTCGTTGCCCGAGGTCAATCCCGACCTCAAGCTCTTCCGCGATCCGATCGGCGGCGAGGAACTGATCGCGGTGCCGCCGATCAAGCCCGACGTAACACTGCTGCACGCGGCGGCCGCCGACGCTTACGGTAACGTACGCCATCTGGGCGGCCCTGGATGGCTCGACCTTTTCCAGTACCGCGCCGCGGACCGCACGGTCGTCCAAGTCGAGCAGATTATCAGCAACGAGGAAATTCGTTCCGACCCGTGGGCGACGACGATCGCGGCAGCCGCCGCGATCGTGCGCGCGCCTTTCGGCGCCCATCCGTTTTACAGCCGCGGCTTTTACGTCACCGACGGCCCCCATCTGCGCGGCTATCTCGAAGCCGCCGACGCCGCCGCTCATGGCGAACGCGCGGCGCTCGACGCCTACTTAGAGCGCTATTGTTGCCGTCCGGCGGGCCTCGTCCAGTACCTGGAAACCATCGGGCTGAAACGTTTGCTGGAACTCCACGAATACTGAGGAGGTCGCGCGTGGCGGAAGCGCAAAAATCGACGAACGGATGGCTCCTGTTCGCGCTCGCGCTGGCGCCGTGGGTGCTCTACGGCGTGGCGGCGGGCGGCAACCACTGGGCGGCGGCGACGATCGGCGGCGCGTTTCTGTGCCTGATCTATCTGGCGACGCTGGCCCGTCGCACGACGGTCAAGCTGATGGACTGGACGACACTCGCCTACTTCGTGGCGGCGGCGATCGTGAAGGTTGGGCTGCGCTCGGCGGCGTTTTCGATCTACCACGTCGTCGTGATCTGGTCGTTCTTCGCGCTTGCCGCGTGGGGCTCGATCGCACTCGGCAGGCCGTTCACACTGGCCTACGCGCGCGAGCAGTCGCCGCCTGAGTTCTGGGACAATCCACTGTTCCATCGGATCAACTGGATCCTGGCCTTCTTCTGGGCCGGCCTGTTCACCGTCAACGTCGGCTTCGCCGCGATCGGCGCGGCGCTCGGCGGCAATTTCGGCAAACTGGTGCCGGGCTTTCTGATCCCGACGGCGCTGCTGATCTTCGGCTTCGCGTTCAGCAAGCGCTTTCCCGAGCGCTACATGGCGCGGGTGCAGATTGCGCCCGACGGAACGATATCGCGCGTGCGTACGGCGTGAGGGTGTTATGGCGAACGAATACGGCGTGCAGGAACTGATGGCGATCTTCCTGGCGCGCGACCTGCGCGACGGCGAGGTGCTGCGCGTGGGCGTCGCGATGCCGGTGGCGGAGGCGGCGGTGCGCCTGGCGCATCTCACTCATGGCCCCAACATGGAACTCGTCTTCCTCGGCGCGCGGATGAACGTCGCCCATCTGGAGACGATCCCGATGCCGGCCTTCGGATGGGACCGGCGGGTGGTGCGATGGGCCGAATCGTACAGCGACACTGGCCACCGCTTCGACCGCGTCAAGGACTGGAGCAATCACGTCTTCTTCATCGGCGGCATTCAGGTTGACCGCTTCGGCAATACCAACCTGATCGGTATCGGGCCGGACCACCTCCGGCTCAAGTTCCGCGGGCCGGGCTCGGTCGGCACGCCCTCGCTCAGCACCCACGTCGGCCGCTACTACATCGTGCTCAACAACCACAGCCCGCGCGTGCTGGTCGAGCGATGCGACTATGTAAGCGCCTTCGGATGGGGCAACGGCGGGGCCGACGCTCGGCGCAAGCGCGGGCTTCCGGGCGGCGGGCCCAAATACGTCGTCACGCCGCTGTGCGTGATGGACTTCGAGGAAGAAACCAAACGGATGCGCCTGCGCTCGGTGCATCCAGGCGTCAGCGTCGATGCGGTGCGCGCGAACACCGGCTTCGAACTGGTAATCCCACCCTCGCTGCCGGAGACCGAACCGCCTACCGCCGAGGAGCTGCATGCGTTGCGTACGCGGGTGGATCTCGCCGGCCGTCTGCGCCGCTGATCGCCCTACTCGGGCAGGCTTTCGACCCGTTCAAAGACCGCGTGCCAGGTTGCGCGGAACCAGGGCGCCCCGTCGCGCCGGCCGAACACCGCCCCGCGCACCATCATCGCGCCACCGCTCCGGATCGTGCAGTCGAGAATCGTCTCTTCATCGACCGCGAAGGTGTGACCGCGAAAACGCCGGCCCACGTAGTATTCGTCGAAATGCAGATTGGCCTTCATCCGCGCCGCGCCGCGCCCGTCGGTCGAGATCAGCACCATATTGCCGGTGGGGTTGACGATCTTGCTGTTGGGCACGACGCCCACTTGGCTGAAGGTCAACTCGAACGGCCCACTGCCAACGCGCTTGTAACAGATGCGGTACGTTTTCGGCGTCCACGGACCGGTCTTCGGCGCACCGTACTCGCGCGCGATCGAGTCGAGATAGTTCACCTGCCCCTCCCAGCACCCGCGGAACTCTGCCGGCAGCACCGGCTGCGCCTGGAGCATCGAGGACGGCGCAGCAGGAGGGGGAAGCGGAGCCGGCGGTGGCGAGGGCGTGGGCAGGGGAGTCGCGGCCTGGGGGATTTCCTGGAGCTGGCGCGAGGGCGGCGGCGCGGGGGTCGGGCGAATCCGGATGTTGGGTTGGGTCTGGGCCGCGGGCGGCGAGACCTCCAGCGTCTGCTGGGCACGCGCTGCGCGCGGCACACACGGCAAAAACGCAAGAACGAGCGCGGCGGCCGCCTGGCGCATCCGTCCGCCCCCTCGCGCATTCAGTTTTGCCACCGCCGCCAAGACTTTCCCAATCTCGATCATCAATGGTAGAGGCTTGCAGAGATCAGATCGAGCAACACTCGGACCGTGTTTTAATACCGGCCGCGATTGCGAGGAGGAACCACACGATGAAACTCGAGGGCAAGGTGGCGCTCATAACCGGGGCGGCGTCGGGAATGGGCAAGGCGACCGCGCTGCTGTTCGCGAGCGAAGGGGCCAAAGTCGCCGCCGCCGACATCAGCGAGGCCGCGGTCGAGGCGACCGCGCGCGAGATCCGCGAGCGCGGCGGCGAGGCGACCGCAATCGGCGCCGACGTCGCGAAGTCTGAGGACGTGCAGCGGATGGTGGCGGCGACGGTCGAGCGCCTCGGCCCGCCCAACGTGCTCTACAACAACGCCGGCATCGAGGGTGAGTCGGATTTCATGGCGCAAATGAGCGAGGGCGCCTTCGACAAGGTGATCGCGATCAACCTGCGCGGCGTCTTCCTCGGGATGAAGTACGTGCTGCCGCACATGGTCAAGCTCGGCGGGGGGTCGATTATCAACCAGGCGTCGATCGCCGGAATGGTCGCGATTCGCGGCGGCGCGGCGTACTGCGCGGCCAAGGCGGGAGTGATCGCACTGACTCGGGTGGCGGCGTTCGAGTACGGCCGCTACAACATCCGGGTCAATTGCATCTGCCCGGGTGCGATCGAAACCCCGATGGCGCAGCGCATCCGCCATGGCGAGGAGCCCAAACCAGGCGCGCTCAAGCGGGTGTCGGTGTTCGGACGGATGGGCCAGGCGGAAGAGATCGCCAAAGTCGCGCTGTTCCTGGCCAGCGACGACGCGTCGTTCGCCACCGGCGCACCGTTCGTGATCGATGCCGGCTGGACCGTGAGCTGAAGGCGGCTTTCAGTCTCGCCGGCGCACGCCGGGTGAATGTGCAACTGAGTAGAGCTTCGGCGGAAGCGAGTGCGTACAAGGACGGCGATTCTCGCGGACACTGAGCACCGCCGAAGGTCCCTCATCCAGGCCCTCCCCCAGAACTGGGGGAGGGTTCAGGCAAATCGTTCAGGCTGCGCTCAGCACTGGCCCGAGCGCAGGACCCGCCCCGGCATCGCGCCGGATGGCCTGCCGTGCTCGTAGAGCACCTCGCCGTTAACGATGGTGTACTCGATCCCCTCGGCCGGCATCACCAGCCGCCGCCCGCCGCCCGGCAAGTCGTGCTGCATCCGCGCCCGCTTGGCGGAGCCGACCGTGCTGTAGTCGAAGATCGCGAAATCGGCGGCCAGTCCGGCCTTCAGTCGCCCGCGTCCGCGAATGCCGAAGAAGTCGGCGGGCTCGGACGTGATCCGCTTGACCGCGTGCTCCAGCGTCAGCGCGTGGCGCTCGCGCACCCATTTGCCCAGCAGATAGGTGCAGTAGCCGGCGTCGCACAACATATCGACGTGGGCGCCGCCGTCAGACAACCCGATCATCGTGCGCGGATCGCCGATCAGGCGGCCGATTCCCTCTTCATGATACTGCGCCATTGTGTACTGGATATTGAGGTCGTCCTCGATCGCAAGGTCAAGGAAAGTATCCAGCGGATCGGCGCGGCGTATCTCGGCGATTTCGCCGACCGTCTTGCGTTCGAACGGCTTGAGCGCCGGATTGGCGACCTCGAGAACTTCGACCCGATGCCACTTGCCGGTGAACAGATGCGGCCGCTTGAGCTCGTCGCGGAACGCCTCGCGGAAGGCCGGGTCGGCGTAGATCCGTTTCTGCTCGTCAGGCGGCTGGTTGAAGACGTGGTTCCACGCCTCCATGTCGGCGAAGCTGAATGGGTTGCGCAGGTCCATCTGGACCACGAACGGCTTGCACAGGACCTGCGGCACGCCGCCGCGCCGGATGAGCGGCGCAAGCCGCTCCAGCGTCTCGGCCGCACGCTCGGGCTTGTCCGGCCGGCTCGCCATCGCAAGCCACGTCACCGGTCGCGCGCTCTCGTCGAGCAGGAACTCGAGCATTTCGTACTCGTCGTCGAGCACCTGACCGGCGCGCCGCGTGAGCGCGATTTCGATCGCGCCCTTGCCGAGCTCCTTAAGCACGTTGGCGTAGGCCTTAAGCTCGTCGCGGTCGGCGAGGCGGCAGGCCAGCGGCTGGCCACGAAAGCCAATATGCTGGGCGAGCCGCGTAGTTGAAAAGCCCATCGCGCCCGCCGTCATCGCCTCGTGCAGGAGCGCCGCAATACGCTGGATCTCGTTGGGTGCCGCCGCGCGCTCCATCGATTCCGTCCCCATCACGAAATGCCGAAACGGGGTCAGGGGGGCGAGAAAGCCGACGTTGATTCCCACCCCACGCCGTTCAGCCGCGTCCATGAATTCCGGAAAGCTGATCCAGTCCCAGGTGATGCCCTTGCTGAGCGCGTCGAACGGGATCGCCTCGACGTTGACCAGATCCCATGCCGCGACCTCGTGGACTTCCGGCTTGCACGGCGCGATTCCCACCCCGCAGTTGCCCATCACGACCGAGGTCACACCGTGCCACGAGGTGCAGGTGAGAAGGGGGTCCCAGCAGATCTGCGCGTCGTAATGGGTGTGCGGATCGACGAAGCCGGGCGCGACGATCAGGTCGCTGGCGTCGATGGTGCGCCCGCCGCCGCTGAGCTTGCCGATTTCAGCGATTTTGCCGTCCTTGACCGCAACGTCGGCGCGAAAGCGCGGCGCGCCAGTGCCGTCAACCACGGTGCCGTTCTTGATTACGAGATCGTACGTCATGGGGGTGTCCCTCCCTCGGGCGAAGTAAGGGCGTCAGCTTTCTTCTATCCGGGTCGCGCCGTGCCCGGCAAGCGCCGCATTCCCGCTGATTCGGAGACGCCTCAAACGTGACGGCGCAGGAAAGCGAACATCCGCTCCAGCGCGGCGCCCGCCGCCGACAGCATCCAGACCTGGACGAAGCCGTGCGGCATGTCGTCTACCACCGCGAGTTCGTGCGGCGTGCCTGCACGCTTGAGCGCTTCGGCCATCGCGCACGATTCCGGCAGCAGCGGATCGTCGGCGCCGCAAAGGACGAAGCTCGGCGGCATCAGGCCCGGCCGGATCGCGCCCAGCGGGCTCACCCGCTGCGCGCGAAGTCCGGCGGGAAAGTCGTTGGGCACGTATGCGCGTGCCATCAGCTCGAGCCCCATCACGCGCTTGTCGCGCTCGCGCTCGAGCACCGCCGGCACATCGTAAAGCCCGTAGATCAGCGCCGCCGCGCGCATCTTAAGCGGGCTGCGCTCTTCGTCGAGCGCGACGACCGTCGCCGCTGCGAGGTTGCCGCCCGCCGAATCGCCGCCGATCGCCATCCGCGACGGATCGCCGCCGAAGCGGCGCGCGTTTTCCGCCGCCCATCCGCACGCGAACAGGCAATCGTCCAAGCCCGCGGGAAACGGATGTTCGGGGGCGAGTCGATAGTTGAGGTTGACCGTGAGGAACCCCGCCTCCGCGAACTGCATCCCGAGCTTGCGGTGGCTCTTGCTCGAACCGCCGACCCATCCGCCGCCGTGAAGGTAGATCATGATCGGGAAGGGGCCGTCGCCCTTGGGCACCGCGATGTCCGCGGTGAGTCCCGCGCGCAGAGCGAGGTCGTCATGCATCGCGCCGATCTCGGGCGGCGCCGCGTTGATCGCGCGCGAGTTTTTTTCGATCCAGGAGCGCAGCTCCTCGATACTGCGGGCGGGCTGCGACGCGCCGGTTTTGACGCGGGCGAGGATTTCAGCTTCGGTTGCCATCGTCTTCTCCTCGGTCAGGGGTTGAAGCGATTGTCGCGCTTTACCGCGACGCCTTGCCCTTTATCGCACCGCCCGCCGCCGCGCCGCAATCGATTGGCGCGCCGCTTAGGCCGGCGCCGGGGCCTGAGCCGGCTGCCCGCCGGGCGTGAACTGGAGACTAACCGGCGTGTCGAGCTCGAAGGGGCTGAAGAGCTCCAAGCGCTTGCCGATCTCGCGCAGGCGCGGCAGCACCTCGGCGCCCATCAGGCGGATGCAGCTTTTCGAATCCTCGTGGCTGACCCGGCCGTCGTTGCCCCACAGCGCGAGGATCGACGGGCGCGTCTCCTCCAGAATGACACGCAGCTTCGACACCACCTGCGCGGGCGTACCCGCGATGATGAGCATCATTTCAAGCTGCTTTTCGAACGACGGTCCGCCGCCCCCCGGCTTGCGCCTGAGTCCCGCGCGCGACTCGGCGAGCCCCTTGCGCGCCCACGGCCCGAGGTAGCCCGAGGGCGCCGACCAGATCGGATCGAGCAGGCCGGTGAACTCGCCCTGCATCCACATGAACTCGCGCGCGTTGCGCAGCGCCTTCTCCTCGGTCTCGGCGACATGGCATCGGATAAGATAACCGCGGTTTTCCGGCCCCGGCTCGTAGCCCGCGCGCAGCGCGGTCTCGTCGTACAGCGCCCAGATCTTCTTGCTGTCCTCGATCGAGGTGTTGAGCGCGAGATAGGGGTAACGATGCTCGGCCGCCCACACGATCGTTTCGCGACTGGAGACACCCGGGATCCAAACGCGCGGATGAGGCTTCTGAAGCGGCAGCGCCCACGGATTGACCACCCGGAACTGATAGTGGTTGCCCTCCCATCGAAACGGCCCGGGCACGGTCCAGGTTTTGATGATGAGGTCGTGGGCCTCCTCGAAGCGCTCGCGATTGTAGGCCGGGTTGGTATTGGTCGCGAGCGACTCGACGCCTCCGCCGCGCACGAAGCCCGAGACCAGCCGACCGCGCGAGATCATGTCGATCATCGCGAGCTCCTCGGCCAGGCGCACCGGGTTGTCGGCGATCGGCAGCGGGTTGCCGAGCAGCACCAGCTTCACGCGCCGGGTCAGCGCGGCGAGGATCGAAGCCATGATGTTGCACTTGGCCTGCATGCAGAACGGCGCGTTGTGATGCTCGTTGAGCATGATGCCGTCGAATCCGGACTCCTCGGCGAGCTGGTACTCGACGATGCGCTCGTTGTAGAGCCTGCTGCCTGTTTCGGGATCGAAGAACTTGTTGGGAAAGATGAGCGCGGTGTAGCCGAACTTCTCGCCCTCCTCCTGCGGGTAGGCCGACATCGGCTGCTCCGTAAAATACATCAGATGCATCGTCGTTGCCCTCCCCTGCGGCTGCCAACGGGCATCGCGCTATCCGGCCGCGCCCAGGTCACTGCCGCTAGCCGCTTACAAAGTCGTATATGAGGTTGGCCAGTTCCTCGGGCTTTTCCAGCTCTGCGAAGTGGCCGCAGCCTTCGAGCATCCGCAGCCGCGCGCCCGCGATCGCGGCGGCGTAGCGCTCGGCGCAGTTGGCCGGCACGATACGGTTGTGCCGGCTGTGCAGGATCAGCGTGGGCGTCGCGATCGCTCGCGCCAGATGCGGCATCGCCTGCTCGAACATATACGGCTTCCACGCGATGCGCGTGGTCATTTCGCGGTTGATCTCCCACGCTTCGAGCTGCTCGATTCCCGGCCGCTCGGTAAACACCATCAGGTATTTGGCCTGGTCGGCGAAGCCCGCGCGAATATAGTCGATGGTGTTGATGACGAACTGATCGAGGATTTCGCCGCGCTCGGGCTGGATGCCCATCGGATTGACCAGCACCATCCGGGTGAACTGCCGCTGGCTCATCATCGCCATGTCGGCCGCGACCCATCCGCCGAAACCGAGCCCCACGACCGCCACGCGCTCAAGTCCGATCTCGCGCAGCAGCCACAGATAGACGATCGCCATCTCGCGCACCGTGCGCATCCACGCCGGCCGCTCGGAACGTCCGAAGCCCGGATGCTCGGGGACGTAGACCGTGAAATGGCGCGCCAGCTCCTCGTAGAACGCGACCCATCCGGACGTCCCGATCTCGTGATGGAGCACGAGCAGGGGAGCGCCGGCGCCGCCCTTGTACAGATGGACCCTGAGGTCGGCCAGCTCGACGAAGCTTTCGCTGTGCGATGATCCCGGCGCCACCACGGCGCTTTCCCGTTTGCGGGCGCGCGGATCGCGGGCGGCGTGCTTGCCGCCGGGCGTCCAGCTTTCCCCCGATCAAACTGCCCCAGCGCGCATCAAGTTGCAAAGCCTTCCAAATGCGCGAGTCTAAGCCGGCACACTCACGCAGTTTGGGCGGACGGGCGCGCTCGTGATATGCGGAAGTACCGCCGCGATGCGCCACGCGCATCAGCGACCGGAGGCGACGACGATGGCGACAACGTTTGGCGTGATGATGTTCCCGACCGACTATGCGATCCAGCCGATCGAGCTGGCGCGCGCAGTCGAAGAGCGCGGACTCGACTCGCTCTATTTCCCCGAACATACCCATATCCCGACGAGCCGGCGCAGCCCATGGCCGGGCGGCGGCGATCTACCGACCGAATATTGGCACACCCACGATCCATTCGTTGCGCTGGGCGCTGCCGCTGCGGTGACCAAGCGCATCCAGCTCGGTACTGGGATTTGCCTGGTCGTCGAGCGCGACCCGATTGTGCTCGCCAAGGAGTGCGCCTCGCTCGATACGATTTCGGGCGGGCGGCTCGTGCTCGGGATCGGCGGCGGATGGAACGCCGAGGAGATGGCGGATCACGGTACCGACTTCCGCAAGCGTTGGAGTGTCCTGCGCGAGCGGGTGCTCGCGATGCGCGCGATTTGGACCACGGACCCGGCCGAGTTTCATGGCGAGCACGTCAACTTTCCGCCGATGTGGGCGTTTCCCAAGCCCGTGCAGCAGGGCGGCCCTCCGGTGCTGCTCGGCTCCGAGGCCAAGCGCTGCTTCGAGCGGGTGGTCGATTACTGCGACGGCTGGATGCCGATCTACCGACGCGACCATACGCTGGCCGAAGGCGTCGGTCAGTTGCGCGAGGTGGCAAACCGCGCAGGGCGGCGCTTCGAGTCGCTGAGGTTGTCGGTTTTTGCCGTGCCCGGGCGTGAAGACGAGGCCAAGAAGCTGATGGAGATCGGCTTCCACGACCTGATTTTCGGATTGCCGCCAGCGCCCGCTGATAAGGTGCTGCCGCTGCTCGACACCTACGCGGCGCTCAAGCGCAAGATGGTCGGCTGAGGTTATCTGCTTCTGTGCAGCATACCGAATGGCGCGGCGGCACGCCGCTCGGGAGCCGTTTGAGGCTGCAGAGCGCAGTGATTCGGCATGGCACAATTCGGCAAGGGCGCCGCTGGCAAAGAGGCGTCCGAGCGTCGCGATTGGAAACTTGACCTTCGTTTAGGCGCTGATTAGCTTGAAAGCTCCCCAACCGCATTCCGGTCACACGGAGATGTCTTGCTGCGCAAATATCTTCTTCCGGCTGAATTTTGCTTCCTCATCTTCGGAACTTATGCATGCGGCAGCGATCATTCGTCGACTCCGCCGCCCGCTCCGACGCCGTCCGTAGTAAGCTTCGCCTCCGGCGGCAATTACCCGGAAGGCATCGGGATCGATAAATCCGACAACGTCTGGATCGCCAATCGATACAGCAACAGGGTTGCCGAGCTCAGCAGCGCGGGGGTTGTTCTGGCCACATTTCCGGTTGGCAAGCGACCGCACGGACTGAAAATCGACCGCTCGGGGACAGGCAACATCTGGATCCAGAACACTGCGGGCGGCGGCCCGGGCGCTCCCACCTCGTGTCCCGGCGCCACCAGCGGGACGGTGACGGCGCTCAACAGCCACGGCGCATTGATCGGGACCTTCTGTACCGGCGGCGACGGGCCCCAGCACGCGCAATTCGACGCCTCGGGAAACATCTGGGTTACCAACCAGGGGAGCAACACGATTGCCGAGTTAGATGGTGGCACCGGCGCTCTCATCAACACCTTTCCGACCGGCGAGGCGCCACATGCAGTTGCCAGAGACAAGACCGGCAATTTCTGGATCGGCAACTACTACAGCGGCACCGTAAGCGTGCTCAATTCGGCGGGCGCGCCGCTCGCTACCATTCCGCAAGGTTCGGTTGGCCTCCAGCCGACCGGAAATGACATCGATCTGTCCGGAAATTTGTGGCAGTCCGTGCAAAGCATCGATCACGTGTCAGTTTTCGCCGCTGCGCCGTCGTTCGCGCCAATCCGACGTCAGGCCGTGGGAATGGGCCCGCGAGGCGTCACCATTGACGCAGCGGGCAATGTATTCGTGGCCAATCAGGAGTCTAACAACGTGCTTGAGTTCAACTCCTCGGGCGCGCTCATTGCGGAGTTCAAGGTCGGCGCCTGTCCCGAAAATATGGCGATTGACTCAAGCGGAAGCGTGTGGGTCACCAACGCATGCAGCAGCACGGTCAGTGTGCTCAAGGGCGTGGCGACACCTTCTGCGGCCGCAGATAACGATTCCAACGGGTGAATCCGCGAGCGTTACCGTGATCAGCAAGCCCGACCTGTTTTGCAACAGGCTCGCAGGACCCGAACGTTCTCTCGTCGCTGATGACCTCCTAGACGACGCGGCTGCGAATCAGCCTGGCTCCCTGCGCGGCGCCCCGTGCATCCAAAGCCGATCTGCGCTATGACTCGCGCATCGCCGCACGCACGGGAGGACGTTCGCGATGGGCCGCCTCGACGGAAAAGTCGCTCTCATCGTCGGCGGAGGCGCCGACGGCCCACCCAATAAGGGCGAGACGCTTTCGATCGGCAACGGCCGCGCCACCGCGATCCTATGCGCTCGCGAAGGCGCGTCGGTGATGGTCGCCGACCGTTCGATCGAGCTCGCCGGCGAGACAGCGGCGGCGATCCGCGCCGACGGCGGACAGGCCGAGGCCATCGCGGCGGACGTCACCCGCGAAGACGACTGCCGGCGCGCCTGCGAGGCGGCCGTGCGCGTCTTCGGCAAGCTCAACCTGCTGGTCAACAACGTGGGGATCGCGATCGGCGGCCGCCTGCTCGACACCACCAGCGAGCAGTTCGACACCATGGTCGAGGTCAACATGCGCGGCCATTTCCTGACGATGAAATACGCGGTGCCCGAGATCGCCAAAGCCGGCGGCGGCGCGATTGTCAACGTCTCCTCGCTGGCCGCGCTGCGCACCGGCTCGGGGCTGCCCTACGAAACGACCAAGGCCGCGCTGCTGGCGATGACGCGCTCGGTCGCGGTCAGCCACGCCCGCCACAATATCCGCGTCAACACCGTCCTGCCCGGACTCATCAATTCTTCGATGGTGCGCCGGCTGATCGGCGACCGCGAGGAGGCGGTCGCGCCGCGCATCCCGATGCGCCGCCAGGGTACGCCGTGGGAGGTCGCCAAGGCGATCGTCTTTCTGCTCTCCGACGACGCCTCGTACATCACCGGCACCGAGCTCATCGTCGACGGCGGCCTCAGCGCGCGATAGATTTTTTTTGGAGCCCGCCGCCCAGCGGAGGAACCAATTCATGAAACTGTTCACCTATGCGACCAGCCCGTACGCGCGCAAAGTCAGGATGGTGCTCGAATACAAGGGGCTTGCGTGTGAGACGGCCGAGCGCTGCTACTCGCTCGACCGCAAGGAGGACCTGCGTCGGGCGAGCGAGCGCGCCGAAGTTCCCGTGCTGGTGCTCGACGATGGCAGGGTCATCGCCGACTCGACGATTATCTGCGAGTACCTCGAAGACGCCTACCCGAAGCCGCCTGTGTTCCCCGCCGACGCGTACGAACGCGCGCGGATGCGCGCGCTCGAGGACTTGTGCGACCGCAGCTTCGACGCCACCGCCTTCGGCTACTTCCTCGGCCTGGTGCGCTCCTCCCAGCCCGAGGCGGCGGCGATGAAGGAGGCCGGGCGCAGGGAATTCCATGCACTGCTCGCGCACCTGGAGCGCGAACTGGGCGGGCGCGAGTACTTCTGCGGCGCGGCGCCGACGGTCGCCGACTTCGCCGCGATCTGCCACGTGCCGATGGCGCGCGCGATGCGCATCGCGATGGACGAGTTCCCCGCGCTCGCGGCGTGGGAGAAGCGGATGCGCGCGATCCCGCTGGTCGCCGCCGACATCGAACGCGCGCGCAAGGCGATGGCCTCAAGCGACCTGCTGGCCGAGTTCGAGGGGCCCGACGGCCGCGTCCATTGGCGCGACAGTCGGCTGGAATGGCCGGTGCGCCACGGCTTCATCGACTTCATTGCGCGCGAATTCCATGCAGGTAAGATGATGTTTCCGCCCGAGGCGTCGTGACCCGCCGCGTCGGGGACGGAACTTACAAGGAGGCCGCCGATGCCGATCGCCTACATCCCGCGCACACGCGAGCTGTACAAGGCCTACGCGCCCTACAGATGGGTGGTGAACGAGGAGCCGCCGCCATGGACGCCGCTCAAAAAGCCGCTCGCTCAGTGCAGGGTCGCCCTGATGAGCTCCGGCGGTGTCCTCTACCGCGACCAGCCGCGCTTCCATCGCGAGGACGCTAGCTACCGGTTGATCCCCAAAGACGCGACGCGCGCCGACCTTGGCGTATGGCACTTCGGCTATCCGACCAAAGACGCCGAGCGCGACCCCAACTGCGTCTTCCCGCTCGAACGCCTGCGCGAGTTCGAGGCCGAGGGCGTGATCGGCGAGCTGTGCGACCCAGCTTTCACTTTCATGGGAGGGATCTACTCCGCGCGCAAGGTGCGCGAGGAGCTGGCGCCGAAGATCGTCGAGGAGCTGCGCAGCCGGCGGGTCGAGGCCTTTTATCTGGTGCCTGCCTGACCCGTGTGCCATCAGTCCGTTGGACTGATCGCCCGCGTAGTCGAAGCCGCCGGAATCCCGACGCTCTGCATGACCTCGGCCTACGACATCACCCAGGCCGTCAATCCGCCGCGCGCGGTTTTCCTCAACTACCCGCTCGGCCATCAGACCGGCAAGCCGGACGACCGCGAGGGCCAGCGCGCGATCATCCGCGACGCACTGCGTGCCTTCGAGACGATCACGCGTCCGGGCACGATCGTCGAGCTGCCGTACGTATGGGATCCGAGCGACCGCCGATGGGAACAGACCGATTACACGCCCGGGTTTCTGCCGCCGCGTCCCAAAAAAGAGGACGCCGACGCTGTCGAGCAGGAGCGCCGGCGCCGTTACGCAGCTGCCGACCCGGGCTAGCACGCCGGTTCGCGCGCGAGGCCTCGCCGCGGCCGGCACTGGAAGGGAGAACTGACGATGGCTGAAGAACGCAAGGGCGCGGTCACGATGCGCGGCAATCCGCTGACGCTGGTTGGTCCGGAGCTGAAGGTCGGGCAGAAGGCGCCCAGCTTCACCGCCGTGGGCAAGGGGATGGCGCCGGTGACGCTCGATCAGTTCAAGGGCAAGGTCAAAATCATCGCCGCGATCCCGTCGATCGATACCCCCGTATGCGATGCCGAGACGCGCCGCTTCAACGAGGAAGCCGCCAGGCTGCCGGGCGACGTGGCGGTGCTGACGATCTCGATGGACCTGCCGTTTGCGCAGGCGCGATGGTGCGGCGCGGCGGGAGTGGACAAGGTCACGATGGCCAGCGACTGGCGCGCAGCCGAATTCGGCCAGAAATACGGCGACCTGATAAAGGAGCTGCACCTGCTTGGGCGCGCGGTCTTCGTGCTCGACAAAAACGACACCGTCGTCCACGCGGAATACGTCAAGGAAGTCGCCAACCAGCCGAATTTCGACGCCGCGCTGGACGCAGCGCGCAAGGCGGCCGCCGCCTAGACACGTCGAGCAGCGTGCGGGCGCGCGCCGCTTCCGCGCACGCCCGCATGCCAACAAGCCGGAACCAAGCCCGCTCCAGCGTACTGAGGGGCAGGGTCGCCGGTAGGTGGGCTCGTGCGGTTCGGCGACTTCGGCGCGGGCGGCCGCTGTAACTTGAAGGCAATGGGATTGCTGGAGCAGACGATTGGCGCGATCGCGCCGCCCGACGCGGCCGCGGCCGCCCAGGCCGCACATCGTCTCGATTCGCTTACCAAACCGCGCGGCAGCCTCGGCGATCTCGAGGCGATCGCGCGCCGCTACGCCGCCGTGCGCGGCGACCCGACGGCGGCCTTCGGCGGCGGCGCGCTCACCGTCTTCGTCGCCGACCACGGCGTCGCCGAGGAGGGGGTCAGCGCCTATCCGCAGGCGGTGACGGGCGAGATGCTGCGCAATATCGCGCGCGGCGGCGCCGCGATAAGCGTGCTCGCCCGCCGCTTGGGCTACCACCTGTGGATCGTCGACGTCGGCGTCGCGATCGATACGACGGCCGAGGCGCTGCCGGGCGTACTTTACCGGCGAATCGCCGCGGGAACGCGCAACGTCGCGCGTGAGCCCGCGATGTCGCCCGAGCAGGCGCGCGCCGCGCTGGAGGCCGGGATTGAAACCGCCCACGCGGCAGCCGCCGCCGGTGCGACGCTCATCGGAATCGGCGAGATGGGAATCGCGAACAGCACCGCGGCGGCCGCGCTGCTCGCGGCCGCGACCGGTCTTGCACCCGCGCATCTCGCCGGCCGCGGCACGGGGCTCGACAACCCCGGGATGCGCCGCAAGCTCGAAGTGATAGCGCGCGCGCTCGAACTCCATCGCACCGCGCTTGCCGATCCGCTCGCGACGCTCGCCACCCTCGGCGGCTTTGAGATCGCGGCGATGGCCGGCGTATGCCTGGGCGGCGCGGCGCGGCGCGTGCCGGTCGTGGTTGACGGCTTTATCGCCACCGCCGCCGCGGCTGCGGCCGAACGCCTGCGTCCCGGCCTGCTCGCGCATCTCTTTTTCGGTCACCGCTCGGCCGAGGGCGGCCATGCGCTGGCGCTCGAGCGGCTGGGCGTGCGGCCGATCCTCGATCTCGGGATGCGCCTGGGTGAGGGCACCGGTGCCGCGCTGGCGATGAGCGTTATAGAGTCAGCGCTTGCGCTCTACCGCGAGATGGCGACGTTCGAGAGCGCGGGAGTTTCCGAAAAGATCGGATGAGGCTGCGCGGCGAGAGGGGCGCCGGATGGCTTGCCGAGCTGCGGCTCGCCGCGGGCTTCCTGACTATCCTGCCGGTGCTCGCGGGCTTTCCGGCCGAGCCTGAAGCGGTTGCCGGTTCGCTCGGATGGTTCCCGCTGGTGGGTTTCGTCATCGGGGGCGTGCTGCTCGTCGAAGATTTTGTCTTGCTTCCGCTGTTTGGCGACATGCTCTCCGCAGCGCTCGTGGTGCTCTCGCTGACCGTGCTCACTGGCGCGGTCCATCTCGACGCGCTCGCCGACGCCGCCGACGCACTGGGCGCGCGTGCGGATCGCCGTCGCGCGCTCGCGGTCATGCGCGACAGCCGGATCGGCAGCTTCGGCGCGGTCGCGATCGTTCTCCTCCTCGCGCTCGAAATCGTGGCACTGGCGACGATTTGCAAGGCCGGCGCGGCGCGCCGCGCGGCCGCACTGTGGATCGCGCCCGGGCTTGGGCGATGGGCGATGGCGGCGGTGAGCTGGCGAATCGAATACCTGCGCGCGGAGGGCGCGGGCACCGCCATCCTGCGCGACGGCGGTGATCGCAATCTGGCGCTCGCCAGCGCCACGGTCGCGCTCGCCGCACTGCCGATACTTTCGTGGCGGGTGGTGGCGGCGTGCGCGGCCGCGCTTACGCTGGCCGCGACGCTGCGCGCGGCGTACCGGCGATGGCTCGGCGGAGTGACGGGCGATCTGATCGGGGCGGCGGGCGAGCTGGTCGAACTCGCCGCGCTGCTCGCGATGGCGGCGCGCTGATGCAAGGGAACGCGCCGCTCGATTCGGAGCGCAGCGTTCCTCTGTCTGTGGCGCAGGCTGAAGCCTGCGCGCGATCTGTGTGTCCTCCCCAGAAGAAGGGAGGCCCGAATTCTGGTTTGGTTATTTCACGCGCAGCGGGCAACCCGCGACCATCAGCACGACCCGCTGCGCCACCTGCGCCACCGCCTGATTCGCCCATCCGAGCAGGTCGCGAAAGCGGCGCGCCGTCGCGTTCTCCGGGACGATCCCGGCGCCGACCTCGCCGCTCACCACGAGGCTCTCGAACCCGGCGGCGGCCAGCACGTCGGCCAATGCGCGCGCTTCGGCCGCTATCGCATCGTCGCTGCGCCCGGCGAGCATCAGGTTGGAAATCCAGAGCGTCACACAATCGATGATCACCAGGTCGGCGCGCCCCTCCAGCGCGACTAGCGCCGCGGCGATCGCGATCGGCTCTTCGACGGTAGCGAACGCGGTCGGACGGTGCGCGCGATGATGCGCGATGCGCTCGCGCATCTCGTCGTCAAGCGGCTCGGCAGTCGCTACGAAGAAGCGGCGCGCCGCGCCCGATGCCTCGGCGAGCGCCAGCGCGTGCGCGCTCTTGCCGCTGCGCGCCCCACCCGTGATCAGTGTGACCGCTCCCATCCGCTCCTCTCGTGCGCCGTTCAATCTACCAACGTCTTTGCTCGACCTTCGCAGCCGGACCGGCTGCTCATTGACTGTCCGCGCGCAAAAGCATATCAGTCTTGCACGCCCGGTGTCCGGGAAGCCGGTTAGAGTCCGGCGCTGCCCCGCAACTGTACGGGGGGACAACGGCCCATCCAAGCCACCGCTTGAGCGGGAAGGCGGGTCCGCGGACGATCCCCAAGCCAGGAGACCGGCCGGGCGAATACACGCCGTCTGCTTTCCGCGGGGAAAGCGGCTCGGGACGCCTCGTCACTCCCGCTTAGGGAGCCAGCCGTAGCTCTTGAGCCTCGTCGCCGCGCGCAGGCAGGCGGGCGCATAGCTCGAGGGAGGCTATGAGACGAGCGCTCGTTGCCGGATCGGTCCTGACACTTTTCCTTCTTGCGACGCTAGCGAAAGCGCGCCGCGCGCGCGCCGAAGCCGCGGCGACGCCGGCGGCTTCGACGCAATCGGCGCAGCGCACCAGGCAAGCTGCGCCGGCGTCACCTGCAAACCAGTCCTCGCAGCCCACGTCGTCGTCGCCGACCGCGCCGGCGGCACATGGCGCGCAGGCGAAATCCAAGCCGCAGCGCAAGAAGCTGCCCCGGATGGTCTTCATCGTGACCGCGACCCGGATGGAGCAGCCGCTGGAAGACATCGGCACTACCGCCAGCGTCGTCGGCGCGCAGCAGATCCAGCAGCAGCACATCAACTCCGCGGGCGACGCGCTGCGTCAGGTGCCCGGGGTGCAGGTGATCCAGAGCGGCTCGCCGGGCAGCCAGACCGACATCACAATCCGCGGCTCGACCGCCGCGCAGACGCTTATCCTGATCGACGGTGTAGCGGTCAACAGCGGCGCCACCGGCGGCTTCGACGTTTCCGACCTTACCAACGACGGCCTCGACCGGATCGAGGTGGTGCGCGGCGCGGGCGGCGCGCTCTACGGCTCCTCAGCGATCGGCGGCGTGGTCAATTTCATCACGCGCGAGGGCAGCGGGCCGCTTAAGCTGACCTACGACGGCGAGGGCGGCAATCGCGCGACCCAGCGCCAGGCGCTGAGCGTGGACGGGGCCGAGGGGCGGCTCGCCTATGCGGGTTCGCTTTCGTACTTTTCGACCTCCGGCTTCCGCCCGCGCAACGACAGCTTTGATAACCTCGCCGGGGTTGCGCGTCTGGATTACCATCTCGACGAAGACACCACGCTGACCGGCTTTGCGCGCTACATGCGCGCCAACATCAGCCTGGTGGATTTCTCCAACTTTCTCACCCCGGTCGATCCCAACGCGCACGAGCGCAACGAGTTCATGCTCTACAATGGCGTGATCACGCACAGGTTCAGCGACCGGATCGACGGGCGCATGAACGTCTTCTTCGTGCGCAACGATCAGCGCATCAACGACACCCCCTACCCCGCCAATCCGAACTTCGAGCGCGACCGTATCCCGGACGAAACCCGCGGCACCAACATGGAGCTGCATTACCGATGGGGCGAGGGCTTTCGCTCGCTCGCCGGCTTCGACTTTAAGGACCGCTGGGTGCGCTCGGCTCATCTCTTCGACACCACCGAGCCGCCGATGCAGTTCTTCACCGCCTTTCACGCTCGTCGCCAGGAGTACGCAGGGTATTTGGAACAGGAAGGGCGGCTGTTCGACGGTTGGCTGCTGATGACCGGCGGGCTGCGGGTGGACGGCAACAGCCAGTTCGGCGAAGAGATGAGCCCGGCGTGGACCGTCGCGATCCCGCTCGACCGTTGGGGGCTGACCCTGCGCGGCAGCTACAGCGAGGGCTTCCGCGCGCCCGCCTTCAACGAGCTGTACTTCCCCGATTTTGGCAACCCCGACCTGCGGCCGGAGATCTCCAGCGAGTACGACGGTGGGATCACCAAACGCTTCGG